>NZ_CP037421.1:2672125-2840262 GCF_007748155.1 Gimesia panareensis | reverse complement strand
GCAATAAATATTATTTATTGTGAATGTATGTTACTGGACTAGTTCTCAATTATTTTGTAGTGAAAATGCCATTTCAATGAATGGGCCAACTGACTTACCCAGAATCGCAATACCTGCGTCATGAGGAAATGGCATATTAAAGCGACTTGCTGCACTCCCATTTAGAGCGAATGCATAACCTTCAATGTATACGATAGCAAAAAGTGATTCTCGCAATTCAACGATAATACGATCCGCTCTAAAAGGTTACTGTAACATCTCTTCTGTAAATTATCTGTGTGGCGGAGTGGTGCTTGTTATTTGAGCGTAGCGAAAATAACAAGCACCACTCCGGCGAGCCCTTGAAAGGGTGGGCCAGATCGGTTTCTTTTTAATGTTTTCCACAACAGAAAAGGAACTCCAACCATGGCCCACCAACAACAATCTAACAACATTCTCGACGCTGTCCAGCTCCTGGCCGATCATGGATTCGATGAAATGTCGCAAGCACTCCAGATCCTGTTCAACGAAGCGATGAAGCTGGAACGTTCCGAATACCTCGGTGCCGAACCGTATCAACGCAGCGTAACGCGCCGTTCTTATGCCAACGGGTTTCAAGCCGAAATCAATTCCAAAGTCGCCTCGGAAAGCTGGAACTGCAGGTGCCCCAGACACGCGACGGCGACTTTTATCCCTCTGCACTGGAGCGCGGCGAACGGAGTTGAACGCGCACTGAAGCTGGCAATCGCTGAAATGTATGTTCAAGGCGTCTCTACCCGTAAGGTCGCCAAAATCACCACCGAACTCTGTGGCTTTGATGTCACCAGTACACAGGTCAGTCGGGCAGCGAAACTGCTCGACGAAGAGCTGGAAACGTGGCGTAATCGACCGCTGGGGCAGGTGGAATACCTGATCCTCGACGCCCGCTATGAAAAAGTTCGCGTGGAGGGCAGCGTGCGGGACTGTGCCGTGCTGATTGCGATCGGCGTCCTGGCCAGCGGTCACCGGAGCGTGCTCGGAGTGTCTGTGTCGCTCTCCGAAGCCGAAGTCCATTGGCGTGAATTCCTGGGTTCACTCAACCAGCGCGGCCTGCATGGCGTGAAGCTGATCGTCAGTGATGCACACGAAGGCCTGAAAGCGGCACGACAGAACATGCTTGCTGGAACGCCCTGGCAGCGTTGCCAGTTCCATTTGATGCAAAACGCGATGCAATACGTTCCCAAGGTTCATTTGCGCAAACAGGTGAGCGAAGAATTACGCAATATCTTTAATGCCAGAGACCTGGATGATGCGCTGAATGAACTGAAACGGTTCGTTTCCACTCATGAAAAAACAGCTCCGAAACTGGCGAGTTGGGCGGAAGAAAACATCCCGGAAGGACTGACCGTATTCACCATCCCTGCCGGTCATCGCAAGCGGATGCGAACCACAAACATGCTGGAACGGCAGAATAAGGAATTAAAACGGCGTACCCGCGTAGCGGGACTGTTTCCCAATGAGGAGTCGTTGCTGAGGCTGGTGACCGCGGTCCTGGTGGAACTCAGCGACGACTGGGAAACCGGCATGAGATACCTGACAATTTAATGCTGATCACAGAGACCGAAGGCCCCGGAAATTTACAGAATGTTTGTTGCTTTATCACCTGCCACTACATCAAGATTATAATATCGTCCGTACCTGCCAAATTGAGATAGTATACGAATCTCGTTCTTCAATGTGTTGTCGTTCATGAGAAACTCGTGCTCGCACTTGATTAGAGGCCTGGTGAGTCCGCCGTAGTATTGTGTGCAAATTATTTTTTGAAGATTTTCAAGATCATGCCCTAGTTTTTTCATCAATGCCATATCAGGAAATGCTCCGTATTGATCCTGATAAACAAGCGAAATATAACTTTTCATTAATCTTTCTAGCCCGCTTGCCAAAAGCTGGTGTGGTAAATGATAGAAATCATTAGCGAAATCTATTTCTTGTAGACAACCAAAACCTGCACAGAGCAGTTTATGTGAAGTTTCCAATTCATCTAAAAGACAAAAAAAACTTTCACTTTTAGTTGCCATTATGCACCCCTTTTATAGACACAAGAAGATTATGTGAAGATATATCCTTAAGCTGACACAAATCGTATTTCTCAAGGTTCCGTTTTTTTACACAAATATCGAGAAAATTAATAAATACTGTGATTCTCTCAAATCTTTGAATTGGTAAAAGTTGGATTAAAAGATCGGTACTCTATTACCTGTGAAAGTTCGGAAATGTTGAATTCGTTTGAAGGATACTTCGATGGAAAACAGTATCTCATTGCTTCATAGGATGGGATATCGTTTTAGACTTCACAGAAATGATCTTCCTGTTAACCCCGACATCGTACTTCCAAAATTCAAAACAGTTATTTTTGTGCACGGTTGCTTTTGGCATGGTCATAGCTGTAAACGTGGGTGGAGTCTGCCTAAGTCAAATACTGATTAATGGAAAACTAAGATCCAAAGAACCATTAATCGAGACAAGAAATTGCTAATAATTCGTGAACTATGTTGGCAGAGAATCGTGGTTTGGCAGTGTCAATTGAAAATTCCAACATCGGCTCTCGACACTACTTGATCGTAAATTAGACAGTATTTCTAAAAACTCCCGATAGGTCCTATATCCTTGGAAATTTATAGGTAACGATTTTTTCAAGTGGCTTAAATAACGATAATCAATAATTTTTCATAGTTAGCCCGTATTTTCTTTCACCACTGCCCGCTGAGCACTGTTCAATCTCCCCTTCCCTGCTCTGCGCCGATCTGTATGATTCTTCTGGCGGACGCTGCTGCGCCGCGCTTTCTCGCTTTGCTTTCTGCCGGGGGCGGTTGCGCCTGGTTGGGGGCTGGCGGTGTTTACTCAAAACCGGTGGCTGACGCCAGGCCGCTCAGGGGGAGGCCGGGGCTAATGCCCTGCGGCTCATGGGGGAGGCGCGGAAGGTGTTTCCCTCGTGGGTTTAAGTGGGTTGGATGTCGACCGGCGGGCAGGCACGCAGGCCTGCCCCTACGCGTGGATTCCATTTCCGTAGTTCCTCTGCGGGTGGCACCGCATCCCATGTGGGGGGCATCGTTTGGCCGCCGGGCTGGTACTGCGGGACGGAGTGACAAATCGTGTCATTAATGGCAATCAGCGGTTTTTATGTGGTTAAAAGTGGTAAAACCTGGCAAAAAACGGAGTGCATCGATGAGCAGTTGTTTTTCAAATCGTGCTGAAACCAGCGGGTTTTATAGTGTCTTTGTGGCATCGGTTCTGAATGTTCCCGTGAAAAAGTAGTGTTTGCTCGCGCGCGCGACGCAGAACAAGGCATTCTGGTCAGACGCAGGGGCGAGTCCAGTCCAGTTTTTTCAGTAGTCAGGGAGGATTTGTGAGGTGGGAAATGTTTATCCTGGAAGCACTGTCGGGCAAGCCGAGCAGTGGCACACGGTGAGTTGGGGAAACTCTTTGTGCGTAAAAAAACGGGCAGGCACACAGGCCTGCCCCTACGGAACGGGTTGGTGACCTGGTTCTGGATTGTGTGGTTGAGCTGCGACCTCCTGTTGCCTGTGGCAATCCCGGATTTTATCCGGGATCACCCGTTGAGGTGGGGGACGTGGATTTATTCGGCACTGTCGGGCAAGCCGACAGATGGCACCCGGTGTTACCTGGTCTTGAGAAGTGGATCGCTTTTTTGTGTAATAGGACAGGTATAAAAAACGTCGCGGAGTTTTGCCGCACAGGTCAAGCGGGAAGTAATCTTCCCTACGTTGGTAAAAGTGAGATCGCCTTGTTATACGAAATTCGGGAAGAAAACGACTTGTTCAAACTGTTTCTCAATAGGAAAAACGGGCTGAAATTCAAAAAAGCGTTTTCCGAACGGCGCTCTGCGGAATGGTTTATCAAAGGATATCTGACACACTGTTGTCTGGTCTGTCTGGAGCGGAACTGCGTTTATAAAACCGTTGGTTCAGGTGGCTTGCACGGTGGCGGATCCATGCATGGCCGAGGCTGGAACGGGGTTCCCCACTTTGGCAGGCCACCAGCCGGGACCATCGTCGCCTGTCCTGAGTGCCGCGCAAAACATCAGGTGTTTTATAATCAGTCCATCTCAATCAGGCCCATGGTACTGAAATTAATTCAGGAATGATCAACGAACCACGTGTGGCAGTGTGGGCAAGTATTACATTAACTCAAGAAAGAATTAAAAAAGGAAGACGTTGAGGCCTGCCCTTTTTCTTCATTATTAATTATCTCACCCCTAATCCGCCACACTCGTCATCGGCCCCACCGTAGCCGTCGTACTATGCCCCAGCGGGTATTTTTTTAAGAGTTTCTGGATGTCGTCCAGGGAGATGTTGTTTAAGAGTTCGAGATCGTCGGCGACGGAATAGTATTTCTGGCGATAGACCCAGTTGCCCCCTAACGAAGAGAGGCGGCCCATGGGGCGTTCGCTGCGGAGTACGAGTCGCGAGGCGAGTTTGTTTTTGGCACGGTCCAGTTCTTCCTGGGTGATGCCGTTGGCGTTCACGTCGTCGAAGATTTCCTGGATCAACTGGAGGTTGCTTTCAATCAATTCAGGTTCGGAACAGAGGTAGGTCAGCCAGGTGCCGCTGCCGTCGTATTCGTTGAAGCCGAGCTCGGCGGATTCGGCCAGGCCGGGGTCGACCAGCTTCCAGTACATGCGGCTGTTGGAATCGTCGCCGATGACGACCGCGAGGATTTCCGCGGGGAGCCGGAGGATGTCCTGGGCGGCGGGTGCGGGGGCGAGCTGCATGATGTGCTGCTGCTGCGTCTTCTTTTCGGTGATGATCTGCGTGCCGGTTTGCGGCTGGGCTTCGTCGATGGGACGTTCGGTCTTTCCGGCGGGCCAGTGATCGCAGAACTGGTGCGCCAGTTCGAGGACCTTGTTCCAGTCCGCGTTGCCGGCGACGGCGAGCGTGAGGTTGCCGGAGAGGTAATGCTGCGAATGGTAGTTGCGCATCTGTTCGGCGGTGAGGTCGGTGATGGACTGCACGGAGCCGAGGATGCTCTGCCCCAGCGGGTGGCCCTGGAAGTGGGCCTGCATCACTTTTTCGTAGGCGGTGAAGCTGTGGAGATCGTCGTACATGCCGATCTCTTCGAGGATGACCTTCTTCTCCATGTCGAAGTCGTCCTGCCGGAGACTGGGATGGATCAGCGTGGAGAGGAGTTCCATCGCGGTGTCGATGTACTCGGGGAGAAAGGAGCCGTAATAGAGGGTGATCTCTTCGCTGGTCGAGGCGTTATAGTTCGCACCGATCTCGTCGAAGATGCGGTTCACATCGTCGGCCGTGTATTTCTCGTTCCCCTTGAAGGCCATGTGTTCGAGGAAGTGACTGACGCCGGAGACGTCGTTGGTTTCATCGCGCGAGCCGGTCCGCACAAAGTAGCCGATCGCCAGGCTGTGTGCGTTGGGGTTGAGTTCGGCGATGATCTGCAGTCCGTTGTCTAATTTTGTTTCATGAAAGATCACTGGGCACCTCCAGCGGCTTGGGGCCGATCGTTAACACGGTGAAATTGGCGGCAGGATGAGCGTGGACGTAACCGAGAATGCGGTCGGTCGTGAGTTGCTGAATTTCGTCGTGGATCTGGTCGAGGGTTGTAATGTGTTTGAGGTAGAACCAGTCGCGGGCAATCGAGGCGGCCCGGGAGGACGTCGATTCCTGCGACATGATCAGCGAGCTTTTCGCGCGGGCCTTGCAGCGTTCCAGTTCGGAGTTATCGATGCCTTCGCCCAGCCGCTGGAGTTCGTGGAGCGTGACATCGAGGGTTTCCTGTGCCCGCTCGGAGGTGGTGCCGGCGTAACAGAGGACGCGGCCGATGCCCGGCATGCCGACAAGCGAGGCGGAGACTGTGTAGCAGAGGCCCCGCTTTTCGCGGACTTCGGTAAACAGGCGGGCGCTCATGCCGCCACTGAGGATGCCGACGGCGGCCCAGGCGGTGTAATAGTCGGGATGGCCGTAGGGGACGGCATCGTAAGCGACGCCGAGGTGGGTCTGGGTGGTTTCCTGTTCGGTGAAGAAGGTTTTTTCGGTGGCGAATTCCAGTGCGGGTTCTTCGCGGCCGGCACTCGGTTCCCAGTCGCCGAAGAGGCCTTCGATGAGCTCGCGGACTTCGTCGAAGTCGATGTTGCCGGCGATCCCGATGATGGTATCGTCGGGGTGGAAGCCTGCGGTGTAATGGGCTTTGATATCGTCGATGGAGATGCCTGCCAGCTGGTCGAGTTCGCCGTCACTGGGGAGGCCCCAGGGAGAGGGAAACGAGCGGCGTTTGAGTTCGACGAGTGCTTTCTGCCGGGGATCGTCTTCGACGGAGAGGAGTGCCTGGGCGACGCCTGCACGGGAAGCGTCGAACTGGTCTTCGGGCAGATGCGGCTCACGAATGATGTGGGCATAGATCTTGAGGGTGTCGGCGAGTTTGTCAGCCAGGGTGGCGCCGGTGAAGGTGATGTGGGCGTTGGAGACCCCTTCGTGACGCTGGACGCCGAGGTTGTCGAGGGCGCTGGAGAGCTGCTGGCTGTCGTACTCCCCTGCTCCGCGGGTGATCAGGTCGGAGAGGATGCTGCCGGTGCCGCGTTTGTCGGGGGGATCGTAAATGCTGCCGCCGGGGACCATGATCGTGAATGCAGCCGACTGGACGTCGGGCATCGATTCGGTCACCAGTGTCAGCCCGTTTGGAAAACGATGCGTTTGAATCAGTTGTTTGCCCATCCGGGTTGCAACCTTCCTGACTGGTTAGACGATAGAAAAGGTGAGCAGAAAGAACGCCGCGGGCGGTCTCCAATGAGAAGAGTCGGTGGTCGTCGATCTGCTGTCCGATGTTTCCTGAATTACTTGGGCGATCTTAGCGATTCGGCTGGTGAATTGGTAGTGTCATCTCGAAGTGGGAATGAGAGGTTGTTGCAAAAGATTGACAGAGAATGCTGGGGGGGAAACGATTGGTTTTTACCGATTGGGGACGTTCCTGCTTTCGGCACTGTTGGACAAGCCAACAGATGGCACCCCGACGCTTTGCTCTGGTCCCGTCCAGAGGTTCGTATTTGTTCGTTTCTCGCCAGGCGGGCGGACACATGGGTCCGCACCCTACGGAACGGGTTGGTGGACTGGTTCTGGATTGTGTGGTAGAGCTGGGACCTCTTGTTGCCTGCGGCAATCCCGGATTTTATCCGGGACCACCCGTTGAAGTGGAAGTTGTTGATTGGTACTGCATCACTGTTGGCAAGTCAACAGTGCCACCCGGCGCTCAGGTGGGATGGGAGGACGTTTATCCTTTTTGCACTGTCGGGCAAGCCGAGCAGTGGCACACGGTACATTGCCGCTCAGGAGGGGCGAGAAATGTCAGAAAAAGCTGTCAGTTGCTGGACATATAGGGGGTTGTTGATGTTAAGATGGATTGGAAAGCGGCTTCGGAGCCGATCCTGGTTCCACATGAGTACCCACCCCAATCAGTCATCCCGGACAAAGGAATCAACTGGTGCGAGCACATCATCAATTTAGAACAACCAACCGAATCTCCAGAAGACATTTCCTGGGCGCTAGTCTTGCGGGAGCCGCAGGAACAGGAATGCTGGCTCTGATTTCCAACTCGATACAGGCGGCAGAAAAAATGGCATCAGCGAAACATTTAAAAATCGAACGCATCGATCGAACCACGGTGAAAGTTCCCTATCGCGAAGTACCTGCCCGGAACATGGCACGCGAATTACCGCACTGGCAGTATACCGAAATTGTCGAAGTGCATTTGAAATCGGGGCATGTCGGCTTCGGCGAGACACAGCTGTATTACACGTGGAATGCGACTTCGGATGAGGCCGTCGAGCGGGCGCAGGGTAAGAATGCAGCCGCGTTGATGTGGGATGATGACCTTGGAGCCGGTCTGCAGATGGCGCTGTTCGATGCGGTTGCGAAAGCAGGTGAGGTTCCCGTGCATGCCTTGCTGGGCAAGCAGGTTCATGAGAAGACACCGCTCTCCTGGTGGAACATCGACACGTCGGTGGAGGATATGGCGCTGGAATGTGCCGAAGCTTACAAGCAGGGCTATATGTCTTATAAGACTAAAGGTCGCCCGTGGTATGATGTCTGGGCGCAGGTCGAAGAAGCGAGCAAGGTGGTGCCGAAGAACTTCAAAATCGACATGGATTTCAATGATACGCTGCTCGACGCCGAGCGGGCGATTCCAATTCTGAAAGACCTGGCCCAGTATCCGCAAGTGGATATTTTCGAGTCGCCGATTTTTCAGGACGATGTGGAGGGCAACAAAAAGCTGATGGCGGCCACCGATGTGAATATCGCCATGCATTACGGGACTCCCGAGCCCCTGATTACGATTCGCGAAAACATCTGCGACGGTTTCGTGATGGGGCACGGTGCGACTGAGCTGATGGCCTCGGGCGCGGTGGCTGCGATGGCAGACAAGCCGTTCTGGTTGCAGTTAGTGGGGACGGGAGTGACGGCTGCCTTCTCGCTGCATTTCGGAGCTGTGCTGAGCCACGCGACCTGGCCGGCTGTGAATTGCCACCAGCTTTACAAACACAATCTGTTGACTGAACCGATTGTCGTCAAAGAAGGGTTCGCCAAAATTCCGGATAAGCCGGGCCTGGGTTTTGAACTGGATCGCGATCTGATGGAAAAACTCCGCGTCAAGAAACCGGATTCCCGCCCGGAACCGCCGCGGTTAATCGAAACGACATGGACAGACGGGCGGAAGATGTATTTCGGCAATACGGGCGAAGTGAATTTCGTGCTCAACCCGGCCCGCGATGGCAAGGTGCCTTACTTCGAACGCGGGGTCGACACACGCCTGGTTCCCAACGATGGCTCGAAGGAATGGAAAGCGCTGTACGAGAAAGCGAGTCAGGAACCATTTTTGGTCAAAGGATAAAATGAAACTTGCAGGGAAGCGAAGTTTATAATCTGAAAGCTGACAACCCGATTGAGGAGCCCTGCTTAAATGGATGGGGCTTCGATGTAATGGCTGGGCTTGTAGAGTGTCCGCGTGAGGCGGAAGCCAATCGAGCGGTAGAGGTTGATGGCCGGTTCGTTCTCAGCGGTGACTTCGAGGTAGGCGCGTTTGACGCCAGCTTCGCGGAAGCCGATGAGGCATTTGGTCACGAGTGCCCTGCCGAGTCCCAGGCCCCGGTGCTTGGGAGTGATGCCGACGTTCTGGATGGCACCCATGATGCGGCTGGGGACAATCGCCTGGATGGTGCCGCAGTCAACCGGTTCTTCGTTGCCCATACCGTCCCAGGTAATCAGCCAGGTGCCGGAGGGCAGGAAGTTGCGTTGCGTCGAGATATCACGCATCAGTTTGCGACAGCCGTCGATGTCTCCCAGACAGGGGAAGACGCGGGCATCCATTTCGGAGCGGAAGCTGTGGTACTTGGTGATGGCGTGGCGGTCGAGCGTGGTCAGTTCCCAGGGGCACCAGCGGTAGCCTTCGGGGAGCGGTTTGTCTTCGAGGCGCGCGTTGAGCAGGTCGATTTCCATTCGGAATCTACGAAAGTATGTTTCGGTGAAATCCATGAGAGGCTCGCTGCTGCACGAGGAGTCGAATAGAAAACGGACCAGATATTTAGAATACCTAATTTTACCATTCTCTATACTAGTGTCAATCTGGGGAGGTCGAATCGGCGGGAAAGCGGGCATTTTCCTGGTCCGGGAGGCCTGTCGTGGCTGATGTAGGCGATGGTAGCAGTTCACGCGATTTGCTCAAAATGCGGACTGGGACTGTCGAATCGCCAAAAAATGGGCTGCTCATTGAATTTCCGCGGTTTTGGCTCAAGTTGCCGTGAGGAGTTGGGTGATTGGTCGGATCTGAAATTGTGGCCGTTTGCCTTAGTTGAAAAAACGGGTAAAACCTCTAGAATGAACTAACCGTTTGAGTTCATGTTTCCTGGTGAACATGATGATTCCCCGCCCCTGTTCCTTCCCTGTTTGGAGTGATTCCCACAGTGACCGACAACAGTAACCTTGACGAATTAGTAAAACAGCATCAGGACATACTCGATGCTCATACGCGCGAGCACGTGCAGTGGCACTTCAATCCGGAAACGGGCTCTCCCTACTGGCTGGAAAAAGCCAAGTCGTTCGACTTCGATCCGCTGACCGACGTGAACTGCTTCGAGGATTTGAACAAGTTTCCGCTGTTCGAAGACGACGAACTGCGGGGCGGCCCGGTCGATCGCTGGATTCCCAAGGCACTTAAGGGCAAGCCGACCTACGTGTTCGAGACCGGCGGTACGACGGGGGTTCCGAAATCACGCGTGGTCATCGACGACTTCCGCATCGACTATGAAAACTTCAGTGATACCCTGCCCGATGAGCATTTCCCCAAAGGCGCGAACTGGCTGATGCTGGGACCCTCTGGACCGCGTCGTCTGCGTCTGGCCGTCGAGCACCTGGCCCAGTACCGGGGCGGGATTTCCTTCTGCGTCGACCTCGACCCCCGCTGGGTGGTCAAGCTGATCAAGAAAGGAAAGATCGACGAAGTCAAAGAATACAGTGCTCACGTGATCGATCAGGCGATGACGATCCTCGGTGCGGGGCATAACATCCAGTGTATGTTTACCACCCCCAAGCTGCTGGAAGCCCTGGCGATGCGGTTAATGGACGAAGGTTCGAGCATCGAAGAAGCCGGCATTAAAGGGATCTTCTGCGGCGGAACCGAGTTCACGCAGCAGTGGTACCGTTTTGCCCGCGAAGAGTTGCTGGGCGAGAACGTTTTCATCACCCCGACCTACGGCAACACGCTGATGGGGCTGGCCTGCGGCAAGCCTTTCGATCCGGCTGATAACTACAAGATTACCTACTACGCTCCGCAGCCCCGGGCTGCGATTCGCGTGGTCGATTTCGACGATCACACCAAGGTGGTGGGCTACGGCGAAACCGGTCGCGTGAAGCTGTTTACCATGACCAAAGAACTGTTCATTCCCGGCTTCCTGGAACGCGATGAAGGCGAACGCGAAATGCCGCACATCAAGTATCCGTGGGATGGCGTCAGTGGCGTGCGTCCCTTCCACAAGATCGCTTCGTCGACCACCGTGGGTGTGTACTAAGACGCGGATGCACGAGCAGTCAAGGACCGGCGACCGTCAAGCGGACGGTCGCTGTCGTTCTGTCTGCCGGTACTGGAATGAACTTCTGAACTATTTTGCCTGGATGCAAATCGCTGCCTGATTTGCATTGTATTCACAAAGGATAGCCGCCGTGCTGGAAATACCTGTACTTCGCTGGGGAAAACCTTACGAAAGTTTCGATCAACAGGAAGTCGTTCATTTTGAAACGGGCGAGCCTCTCGCCAAGGTGCATCAGGCCAATGCGGGCCTGGTGAAAATGGACATGCGGAAAGCACAGCGGGCCCGTGACCTGCTGCGGGAGATTCCGGTTTCCCAGCTGCTGGAAATCTGCAAGAAAGCAGCCGAACTCTACATGACGGCGGAATTGCCGCTGGGCAACGGAACGCAGACTCCCGAAGAGTTCTGCCGGATCCAGTCTGCCAGCACCGGGATGCCCGAGTGGATGTGTGCCAGCAATATGAAGAAAGTTGCCTTCGTGCTGGAGCATATGGAAGAGATACTCGATGCCCTGACTCGCGGCCTGCCGCTGGATATTCTGACAAAGGGCTACGGTAAAGAGGATCGAGGCGTGATGCTGAGCTACCAGGCCAATTCGCCGGTACTGGGACTCGTGCTGCCTTCGAACTCCCCCGGCGTGCATACACTGTGGATGCCCATTCTGCCGATGCAGATCGGCCTGGTGCTCAAGCCAGGTTCCTCCGAACCCTGGACTCCGTACCGGATGACTGAAGCCTTCTACCAGGCGGGCATTCCGCGGGAATGTATCTCCGTCTATCCGGGGCCGCACGATGTCGGTTCGACGGTTACGGAACTCTGCCAGCGCGTGATGGTCTTCGGTGGTCAGCAGACGATCGACAAATACAAGGCCAACCCGAACGTGCAGGCACACGGTCCCGGTTTCAGTAAGATTCTGATCGGCGACGATGTAGTGGATCAGTGGGAAGATTACCTTGACCTGATCGTAGACAGCATCTACCAGAACGGCGGTCGCAGCTGCGTGAACGCGTCCGGCGTCTGGGCTTCGCGTCACACGGAAGAGATCGCCGAGGCGATTGCCAAACGACTGGGACCGGTGGGGCCGACTTCGATGACCGATCCCGAAGCACCGCTGGCCGCTTTCACCATGACTGGTGCCGCCAAGGCGATGAACGGATCGATCGAAGAGGGGTTGAAAGAGTCCGGCGTGACGGAAGTCACTGAAAAATACCGTGACGGTGAGCGACTGATCGAGATGGAACGCTGCGATTACCTGCGTCCGACGATCGTGCACTGTGACAATCCCGATGCGACGCTGGCGAACACCGAGTACATGTTCCCGATGGCTTCTGTCGTGAAGTGCGAGCAGAAAGACATGCTGAAAAAGATTGGCACGACCCTGGTCTGCTCGGTCTTTACCGAAGATCAGGACTGGTCACAGCAGTTGCTCGACTCGACGAACATCGACCGCTTGAATATCGGTCCGGTGAAGACCAACGCCCTGAACTGGCTGCAGCCGCACGAGGGGAACATCGTTGAGTTCCTGTTCCGGGCGCGTGCCTTCCAGAATGAGCCGCCGGCTGCTCACTGAGTTGGCCAGCTTTCAGAACGTAGAATCACTCTCCCATTCAGGCCGTCTGACTATCAATCAGGCGGTCTGAATCAGTGAGGGGCGATTCTGTTCCCGGATCTGGCTAGCCAGGGCTTCGGGCGATTCGGCCATCATCCATTGCACAATCCGCCAGTCGGACCAGCGTGGATCGGGGTCTGACGAGGGAGCGGCGATAAAGCCGAGGTGACCACCCTGCTCTGTCATGTACAGCGTCACCTTCTCATGACCGGCCAGTTTTTCGATTGCCTGCTGGTAGCTTTCAAAGGGAATCAGTGGATCATCCTTGGAGGAGATGATTAGCGTGGGAACCGTGATGTCCGTGATGACATCGCAGGGGCTGCAGCGGCTGTAATAGTCTTCAGCCGATTCGAATCCGGCCAGCGGTGCCGTGAACTGATCGTCGAATTCGAACAGCGTTCGCGGATAATTCGCGCCGGTGATTTTTTGAGCGTGTTCCTCGAACTGATGTGAAGCCCGGACGTGTTTGATGAGGTTACTCACAAAGTGCTTCTGGTAACGTCCAAACAGTGGCTTGCCGAAGACTTCGACGCTTTCAGCCAGGCGGAGCGGCGGGTTGAGGACCAGCGCCCGATCGACGAGTTCCGAACCCGGTTTGTGGCGGGCGAGGTAGTTGAGCGTAATCGTGCCGCCCAGTGAAAAACCGACAACGCCGATGGGCGAACGCGGGCACATGAATTCAATCTGTTCCAGCGCGACCTGCAGATCGAGAAAGCTGCCGGCGTGATAGGGAGATTTGGCGAGCCCCGTTCCTGCCCCACAGCCGCGTAGGTCCATGCGAAATACGCGGACCCCCAGGGCATTCAGCTTGTGTGCCAGGCGGATCATGTAGGAACTCTGGTGACATCCCGACAGACCGTGCAGCAGAATCACGACGCGGTCACCCGGTTTCCAGGGGCCGGGACAGTCGTCGTGTAGAATCAGCAGGTCGCTGTCAGGCAGGCGGCAAGAGTGCTGCTCTGCCTGATAGGGAGATTTCACACGTGAGTGAAACTGTCCCACGATCGTCTGCAAATGAGGGTTCTTATAGAGACGATGTGGAACAAACGGTGGAAAAACCAGATCACTCTTCATTCAGCTCGATTCCTGCGGAACACGCTCAAGGTTACCGGATCACATAAAAGCCGCGGTGGTCGGCTTGATGGTCAGATCCTGAACATGAGCACGAGGCGGTAATTGGCTAATCATTAAAACGGCAGCAGCCACGTCTTCGGGCTGCAGAATACGTGCACGATGCTCTTTGCTGACGGGAACCGGCCGTTCGTCAAGGATTGGGGTTTCGACTTCACCCGGGTAAATGGTGGAAATGCGAATCCCGCGATCTTTTTCTTCCTGAGCGACGGTAGTTCCGAGGGCCGTCATCGCGAACTTGGATGCATTATAGGCGACACCTCCCAGGAGGGCAGCCCGCAATCCGGAAATCGAACAGATATTAATGATCAGCCCGTCCTGGCGTTCCCGCATCTGAGGCAGTACGGCCTGCATGCAGTTGAAGGCCCCGGTGGCGTTGACGTTCATCAGGCGGTCCCAGTCTTCCGGGGAGACGAGTTCCATGGAGCGGTCTTTGCAGTTGATGCCGGCACAGTGGACGAGGATATCGATCTGCCCCAGTTTCTCAGTCGACCAGTTAAAGAATGTCGAGACACTTTCGCGGTCGGCGACATCGATCACGTGGTAGTTGATTTTGCCTTCTGCTTTGGCAGCGACTTTCTCCAGCGGTTCCAGTCGGCGGCCGCCCACGATGACATTGGCGCCGGCATTTGCCAGAGCCAGTGCACAGGCTTCTCCGATTCCAGTGCCTCCCCCGGTGACGACAACATTCTTATTTTCTAATCCTGGCATGTTTCTGTTTCTCAATCTGGTGACAAAGACAGGTGGGTTAATTCAAGGTGGGACCTCTGCAGGTGCCTGCTCTGATTCTACGAAAATCGGGTTGAAAATGAAATGAAAGCCAGCTGGAAACGGGGATGAAATCAGACTTCCGCAGCAGGTTCGGGAATCGCTTTACGGTGAGGGGGAGCGAAGATAAACGTGATCAGAACCAGCAGGCCGAAGAGAGAATAGCAGACTGTAAAGACCCAGGGTTCCGCCTCAAAGAAGAGCATGTCGTGGACCCAGCTGGCGATGAAATCCCCCTGGTAGCTGGTCTCTCCCGCCTGTTCCCGTAACCATTTTTCCAGCGTGGTCAGCGGACAGATGATGCCCAGCAGGGATTCCGCGACGACGAACAGGATCGAAGCCAGATGGATCAGGCGGAACTTGAGATTGCGAATCCATTTCCAGCCGGCGATCGCGCCGACCATGATCAGCAACTGTCCCAGCAGCACAAACAGGACAAATGCGAAATGGATGACGACGATGGCATCTGCGGCCAGCTTGCTGAGAAATTGGGTGTCGTGAAAATTCATCTCCACTTCCAGCAGGAACGGGTTCCAAAGAGTTGTGTTTCCTATCAGACAGGGGCTTCTCTCTTTCAAGAGACACGCAATGCTGCAATTATTCCTGAAAATGAGAGACTTTTTCAAAATCGATTCGAAGTGTGCTCTGAGTAGCGATTTGGAAAAATGAAGTTATGATGAGTGGAAGAATTACTCATACTCAGGACAGCGGAACTTCGCTATACTGGAGTTGAGTCAATGGTGACCAGGAACATCGTGCTCTGTTGATGTGTCAGACCGAAGAGGGATGCAGGTGCGTTTATGATCGGTCGTCGCAATTTTGGAAAACTCATCGGGAAGGAAACAGTGAAGCCATCCACCGGGCAGCAGCAGATTGAGGATCGTGGCCAGAAGTCACTCCCCTCCAGCGGCGCAGGCTCCCGTTCCGGGAGCAGCGGAAGCGAGACGCTGATGCGCAGGGTGCGTCGGGGCCGTTTGCGGCTGCCGATCACTTTGAGCGTGGTGCTGATGGTCCTGAATATTGCCCTGATGGTCTTCTGGATCATTCTGGCAGCGCAGATCTACTGGTGGACAGCGCTGGCGATCGGCACCGTGGTGTTTGTGTTGATGCTGGTGGGCCTGTCTCTGTATCTCGTCTTGACGATTAAAGAAGTCCGCCTGAATCAGCGGCAATCCGACTTCATTGACAGTGTGACGCACGAACTGAAAACGCCGATCGCTTCGCTCCGACTGTACCTGGAGACGCTGCAGATCCGCTCGCTTTCTGATGAGCAGCGGGGCGAATTTTATGGCACGATGAAATCGGAACTGGAGCGGTTGGACCATCTGATCTCGCAGTTACTGGAGGTCAAACGCCTGGATGCGCTGGGGATGCAGTCTGATCCGGAGGACATTCTGCTGGAACCCCTGATCAGGCATTGTGCGAAGCTGGAATGCAATCGCCGCCAGCTGGAGACCGATCAGGTTTGCGAATTTGACTTTGAGCCGGCTACGGTGCACACGCGAAGGATTCTACTGGAAATGATCTTTCGCAATGTGATTGACAATGCCATTAAATACGGAGGTACGGAACCGAAGGTACAGATTCAGGTTCGCGTGAGTAGCGGCGGCCGTGTGATTACCCGCGTGATGGATAATGGCGAAGGCGTTGATCCCGAGATTCGCAAGGATATTTTCAAGATATTTTACCGGGGAGAAAGCGAGCTGGAGCGACGCAAAACCGGCACCGGACTGGGGCTGTATATCGTTCGGACCCTGGTGCATCTGCTGGGGGGCAAGGTCACCGTGCATGATCGACTGGACCAGCCCGGGAGTGTGTTTGCCATCGATTTGCCAGGGAAAGCAGAAGAATGAAGTTACTTGTAGTCGAAGACGAGAAAGCACTCGCCCAGGGTCTGAAGTTCAATTTCGAACAGGAAGGTTATACCGTGCTGACCGCCGAAGACGGGCCGACGGCGATCCGGTATTTCGCGGAGTGTTATGAATCGGATGAAGAGAGCATCGATCTGGTGGTGCTGGATCTGATGCTGCCCGGCATGAGCGGATACGAAATTGCTAAAGAGATCCGACGGATTGATGAAGTCGTGCCGATCCTGGTGCTCAGTGCCCGTGAGCTCAGCGAAGACAAAGCCTACGCCTTCGATTGCGGGACCGATCAGTACATGACAAAGCCGTTTGCCCTGCCCGAACTTTTGAGCCGCGTCAAGAATCTGCTGAGGCGGAAAAGTCTGGTACAGAGAGCTCCGGTGACTACCCGGGATGTACCTACTCAGTATCATTTCGGTAATGTGACAGTGGACTTCGAAGCTTTTGAAATCGAAGTCGACGGCGAGCGGAAAAGCCTGACCAATCTGGAACTGCGACTGCTCAAATATTTCATCGAGCACGAAGGCATGGTACTGACGCGGGCCCAGATTCTGGAAGACGTCTGGGGCGAGCAATCGGCATTTGTAACCACCCGCACCATCGACAATTTTGTGCTGCGCTTGCGGAAGCTGGTCGAAATCAATCCCGCTGAGCCGGTATACATTGTTTCCGTACGGGGGGCCGGCTATCGCTTTCTGCCGGAAGAAATGTCAGAGTAATTGTCTGAACAAATGTGCGATTTTCGGGGTGTTTTGTGGCTGTAACCCCTGAAATTGCAGACTTTTTTTCACTTTGACATAACTTTGACAATTATATGACCCTTACCAGACACCTTGTGACGACCTCATTGTTAGAATTCCGCGGAAGTGAGAGATCAGCGGAAGTCTGGTTTCTGCAAATAAACCATCAAGGCACCTATACAAAACGATGAGGATATCATGGCGAGTGTCATCTTAGAGCAACCACCTGAGAATCAATCCACGGTTACAACTCAGCCGAAGAAATCCAAAAAACGCGAAGAGCGTGAGCAGCTCATTGCTAAATTCCACAAAGAAAACCTCAGATGGGGTAATGTGGACTGGGTCATTCTGTTTTGGATGGCCGGCATCCATCTGGGCGCTGTCGCTGCCTTCTTCTTCATCTCCTGGCAGGCCGTGGTCACTTGCCTGGTCTTACATTGGGCAACTGCCAGTATCGGGATCTGCCTGGGTTATCACCGCTATCTGTCACACAAATCCATGAAGCTGAAAGCTCCCGCGGAATTCCTCGTGTTGCTCTGCGGCGTGCTCTCGGGCGAAGGCTCTCCCCTGACCTGGGCGGCGACCCATCGTCTGCATCACCAGAAATCAGACAAGCAGGGAGACCCACACTCCCCGTTTGAAGGAACTTTCTGGTCTCACCTGCTCTGGTTGTTCGTGTATCGCAGCAAGGAAGTCAATCAGAAATTCTTCGAGCATTATGTGCCCGATATGAAAGACCGGAAGATGCTGCTCTTCTTTGAAAAGACCTATGGGCTCTGGCTGATCGGTTCTGGTTTTGCTCTGTTCGGCGTGGGTTACGCGATGGGCGGCATGTATATGGCCTGGTCAATGCTGCTCTGGGGCCTGTGTGCCCGGATGGCTTTCGTTTACAACTCAACCTGGTTTGTGAACTCCGCGACACACCTGTGGGGATACCGCAACTATGAAACGACCGATCAGTCCAAGAACCTGTGGTGGGTCGCAATCGTCGCTTACGGCGAAGGCTGGCACAACAATCACCACGCTCATCCTTCCGTAGCACCCGCTGGTCACCGTAAATGGGAATTCGACATTACCTGGTGGTCCATCAAAGCACTGCGGGCCATTGGACAGGCATACGATGTGAACGACCGCATTCCTCAGAAGAATGCCGAACCGGAAATCGATCCGGAACCCGGCAAGAACGGCATCGTGGTTACCAAATAAACGGTGCTGTTAAAGCGAAATTCCTAAGCCCTGACTGGTCAACGACGGTCGGGGCTTTTTTTATTGAAACACTCAGAACGCCTGCAATTCTGTATGGGATTCAGGGCCGGGACTCGACAGGGCGCGCAGCGTCCTGCTAAGTTAGAAGTGATATCAGAACCTGCTCTGCTCATTGTCTTATGTGATCAATCCACGGAAAGGTCGACAGATGATCGTTCGTGTAAGTTGCTGCCTCTTGATGTGCTTTCTGGCGTGTTCCTCTTCTCTCTGGGCGGCTGAAGAACGGTTGAATGTGCTGTTCATCGCTGTCGACGATCTGCGGCCGGAACTGGGTTGCTATGGCCAACCGGTCAAGTCGCCGCACATCGATCAATTGGCCCGGGAAGGGATGCTCTTCGAACGGGCTTATGTCCAGGTAGCGCTCTGCATGCCTTCGCGGGCTTCGATGTTGACCGGTCGGCGGCCCGACACCACGAAAGTCTATCAGTTTGATACCGACTTTCGCGACGCGATCCCGGACGTGGTGACCCTGCCCCAGTATTTCAAGCAGCAGGGATATCATGCGCTGGCGCTGGGGAAAATATTCCATAAGGACGACAAAACCTCCTGGAGTGAGCCGCTGTTTAGATCAAAACGGGGAGAGAACGATTACCATACGGAGTTCGGTAAACAGGTCATGGCGTGGATCAAGGAAGATCACCGCAAAGTGACGTATGTGTGGGATCTGGGCGATGGGATAACCAAGACCAAACGACCGGGAGGCCTGCCCTGGGAAGCCCCGGATATTCCTGACGATGCCGTTCGCGACGGACAACTGGCCGAGGCCGCCATTGATCGGCTCAGGAAATATCAAGATAAGCCCTTCTTTCTGGCTGTCGGCTTTCATAAGCCGCATCTGCCGTTCGTTGCACCCAAGAAATACTTTGACCTCTACGATCCCGGTTCGATCGCCCCGGCCAGCAATCCTTTTCCTCCTCAAAATGTGCCGAAGTACGCCACCTACAACTGGAACGACCTGCGGCATTACTATGGCATTTCCGATGTTGGGCCCGTTTCTCCGCAGCAGGCACGCGAGCTAAAGCATGCTTATTATGCGTGTGTCAGTTTTGTTGATGCGCAGGTCGGGAAGGTGCTCGCTGAACTTAAGCGCCTCGGCCTGGATCAGAAGACGATCGTGGTGCTGTGGGGCGACCACGGCTGGCAACTGGGAGAACATGGCATGTGGGACAAGCATTCCAACTTTGAGACGTCCACCCGTATTCCGCTGATTGTCAAAGTGCCCGGTTTCAAACCGGGGCGTACGCAGGCCCTGGTGGAGTCGGTGGATCTCTTTCCGACGCTTTGTGAATTAACGGGCCTGCCCCGGGAGGATGGGTTGGAGGGGCTCAGCTTTGTGCCCCTGCTGAAGAATCCGGATCGCCCCTGGAAACAGGCGGCGTTCAGCCAGTATCGACGTGTGATTCCAGGTTACGGCAAGATCAGCAAAGGGATGGGCTACTCGATGCGGACCGATCGATACCGGTTTACCGAGTGGCTGGTTCCCGGGACCGATTTTCGCGAGTATGAACTGTACGACCATGAGCGGGATCCTGAAGAGAACGTGAATCTCGCTGTGGAGCCTCAATATCGGCCCCTGCTGCAGCAGCTGAAACAACAGCTGCACGCCGGCTGGCGGGGGGCGCTGCCTGCGGAATCGAAATGATCCGACAACAGCCAGCCATGACTTCAGGCGGATGGCAATTTCCCCCCCCCCTGTTTGATCAGTCCAAACTGGTACCATTCGCAGAGTCATTTTGAATTGTTCTCTGCCAGGCGGGCGGCCACACAGGGCCGCACCCTACCCGCGATTCAATCTCCCTGGGTACCCCCGAATGAAATTCGGTCCCACCCTCATAAGCAAAAGAGCTCGAATCGTCTTCCTACGAGATCTGTTCCAAGTAACCCGGGCGTAAGATATTTTCACACCACTGGGCGGCTTTGAGAAAATCGTCGAATTTATCAGGGTGACCTGTGATCTGGATCCCCAGCGGGAGGCCGGTCTCGCTGACGGCGACAGGAATCGTGATCGTGGGAAAGCCGATCAGGCTCCAGGGGGCATTCATGCTTGGATTGCCGGTAGTGGAGAGATCCGGGGCTGTTCCGCAGGTCGCCGGGGAAATCAGGATTTCGGCACGGGCAAAGCACCGCCGCATGATCTGGTTGATCTGGGTCTGATAATCCAGACTGGCCTGATAGCGTTCCGGCGTCACCCACCTGCCCTCTTCGAGGACCTTGCTGATCGCGGGGCCATAGTAGTCCCGGTTCTGCTCGTAATCCGTACTCAGTCCCTGAAACATTTCATACTCCATCAGGGCGAGGTGTTCTTCCAGGATCGAGTCGAATTCAGCCGGGAGCGGACATTCCCGAATGGGGGCATCCGCGGCGTTCAATTCATCAGAGACCATCGTGAGCGCCTGTTGCATTTCAGGTTCGGCACGGGCTGAGAAGAACCCGGACAGCCAGCCGATGCGCGGCGGTTCAGTCACCGGTTCGATTAACAATGGCAGATAAGTTGCCTGGTCGGTCATGCAGTCCAGCATGATCACCAGATCCACAACCGTTTGCGCCAGGGGGCCGACATGATCCAGATGGTCGGAGAGCAGGATCACACCGTGCCGATCGACCATGCCGAATGTTGATTTTAATCCGGCAACGCCACAAAACGCAGCGGGACGAATGATGGATCCTCCGGTCTGAGTACCCACCGCCGCCAGACACATACCAGAGGCGACTGCTGCGGCAGAACCGCTGGAGGAGCCTCCCGGCGTGTGTTCCTGATTCCAGGGATTGCGCGTGGGAGGCGGATCAAAACAGGCGAGCTGAGTTGTCACCGTTTTGCCGGGAAAGATCGCTCCTTCGAGACGCAGGTTGGCAACGGCCATCGCGTCCTGTTTCACGGGGGTCTCGTCACGTGATTCCAGGGCGGCACAGGTCGGCATCCCTTTGACGTCGATGATATCTTTGATTCCTACGGGGATGCCATGCAGGGGCCCCCGCCAGACGCCCCGTTTGAGTTCTTCGTCCAGCTCATCGGCCTGTTGAAAGGCAGACTTTCGATCGAGATGAGCCCAGGCACAGATCATCTCTTCTTTGGCTTCGATATTCCCAAAGCACTCTTCCAGCAGTTCGCGACAGGAGAGCGTGCCTGCTTTGATGGCCTGTTGTGTTTCTGCAATCGTACGTGGCGGTGTTTGAAACAGATTCATAATCGATTTCTGATGTATGGGTGCGGATTATCACAGGTTTTTTCGATTTTCGACGATTCCGGCCCGGAAATCAAATGGCAGTGGGTTGACGATCAGAAATTTAGCTCCATAATGCATGGTTCACGCGTTGATACGCTATCAATCAGGGGCGGAATGCTGTCCCCGAGTATGGTGGGGTAGTCGTTGACCGGGTCAGATCTTAACCGAAGCAGCCCACAGCGGTTTATTCCAGGTGTACGAGGGGCCAGCATTTCGCCCCTGTTTTCATTCCCCCTGTTGATTCGCGATACAGATCTCAATCAGAGCTACTCTCTCACTGGATAAACAAACCGCAGTCACCTATTGTAGATGCTTGAGCAGTCTGTCGATTGCCGTTTGCCCAACAACGCCTCTATTTGATTTCAATTTCTGAAGTTAAGCATGTCCAAACAATCGCTACAGTACACGGTGCTGGCCCGTCGTTTTCGTCCGCAGAACTTCTCGGAAGTGGTGGGGCAGGAAATGGTGGCCAAGGCACTGCAGAATGCCATTCGGGGGGACCGGGTGGCACACGCTTACCTGTTTACCGGTGCCCGGGGTGTGGGAAAAACGTCGATGGCCCGGATTCTGGCCAAGGCGTTGAACTGCCCCAACACGCAGGACGGGATTCCCTGCGGCGAATGCGAAATCTGCCAGAATATTTCGACGGGCAGCGATGTCGATGTGCTGGAGATCGATGGTGCATCCAATCGCGGGATCGATGATATCCGCTCCCTGCGGGCGAATGTGAATGTGCGTTCGATGCGATCGAAATACAAGATCTATATCATCGACGAAGTCCACATGCTGACCAAGGAGGCCTTCAATGCCCTGCTGAAAACGCTGGAAGAACCGCCTCCGAACGTCAAATTCATCTTCTGTACGACCGAGCCCAACAAGCTGCCCGATACGATTCTCTCCCGCTGTCAGCGGTTTGACTTTGGTTATATTGAAGAAACGAGTATCTGTGCTCGGCTGAAACAGATCGCGGAAGCGGAAGGAGTTTCTGTTTCTGATGAGGCGATTCAGCTGGTGGCCCGTCGCGCCGGCGGTTCGATGCGGGACAGCCAGTCTATTTTCGACCAGTTGCTTTCTTTCGGTGAAGCGGAACTGACTGCCGAGGGCGTGCACCGGATTCTGGGAACCGCCAGTGATGAGCGGCTGATCGGACTGCTGGATGCGTTAATGCAGCGGCAGCGGGATGTGGCCCTGTCTTTGTTTGACGCGGCACTGACGTCTGGCGTGCAGTTAAATGAACTGGTCGATCAGTTGCTGAATTATCTGCGGGATCTGTCTGTCGTCGCCAGCGGGGCGAATGAAGTCACCCTGCTGGCGATCTCGGAAAACAATCGGGCCAGTCTGCAGCGACAGGCTGAAAACTGGGGCATTCACACTTGCCTGGCGGCATTTCAGATCCTGAATGAGGCGCGGAATAAGATGTTTCGGGCCAGCCACGGTCGTGCCCTGGTGGAGCTGGCACTGATTCGGATTTCTCTGCTGGAAGATCTCGACCAGTTGTGTGCCTTCATGAAATCAGGTGGTGCTGTCCCCGCTATGGCAGCGCCCTCCCGCCCTGCCGTCTCAGCAGCTCCCGTGGCCCCTCCAACACCATCCCGGCCGCCGGAAACAGCTTCTCGATCGGTTCCAGAACCAGCTGTCGATCAAAAAAAAATTGAAAAAAAAAATGAAAATCAATCGATTGTAGCGTCAAATTCAATTGAGAGCCCCACTCCTGAACAGAAGATCATTCCTTTTCGGGCAGGGATGGAAAGTTTGTTGTTGTCGCAACTAATTGAAAATACAGGGGATCTGTTGAAAGATTCCCTTAAGGGAGTGGCGTCAATAGCAATTTCTGGGCCGAAACAGCTGGATTTACAATTCTCTAAGAGCTATAATTTTGCCAAACAGTACTGCGAACGGCCGGAAATGCTGGCCCGTCTCGAAGCGGCACTGGAGAAACTGACGGGAATACGAGGCAAAATTCGCCTGATCGTCCAGGAATCCGTGAGTGCAGAAGAGGACGCAGATGAAAATAACAATCGATCCCCACAGGCACAGAAGAAACGGGTGGAGAAGCGTGATTTAGCGCCTGATTCAGACGAGTTCCTGCAGGAAGCCTTGACGGTTTTCAATGCCCAGAGCGTGCGAGTGGATGTTTTAAAAGTCAAAACGGAAGAGAAAAAAGAGGATTCATAGCCATGTTCAAAGGACTGGGAAATCTCGCCGGCATGATGAAGCAGTTTTCGGAAATGCAGGGACGGATGCAGGAGATGCAGGAAAAACTGGGCCAACTGCGATTTGAAGGTGCTGCCGGTGGTGGCATGGTCACGGTCGAAGCGAACGGCCAGCAGAAAATTCTGGGAGTGAAGATCGACCAGACACTGCTGGAGAGCGGTGATAAAGAAATGCTCGAAGATCTGGTCACGGCAGCGACCAATGCAGCACTGGAAAAAGCCCGGGAAGGCGCTGCAGAAGAAATGGCGCAAATCACAGGAGGTTTGAATATTCCCGGCCTCGATGAAGCATTGTCTAAATTCAATCCCAATACGTAGGCTGTCTTTCCCCTCCCCTGATTTCCAGCCAGGTTTGCTGGTTCGCGTTCATTGATTTCTTATTTTGAAGAGTTCATTTTTATGTCGCTTCGTGGAAGAGAGAGCCAGTCTCATCCTTATGGTTCGAGCGTAGGAAATCTGATTGATCAGTTTGCCACGCTGCCTGGAATCGGTCGCAAATCAGCGGAACGACTGGCGCATTACGTTTTGTCGATTCCGGAAGCAGAGGCTCGACAGCTGGCGGACGCCATCATCGAGGTGAAACAGGCGATCCACCCCTGCTCGATCTGTTTTAATCTGACCGAACAGGACGTCTGCAGCATTTGTGCGGATCCCCGGCGTGACAAGAAACTGGTCTGTGTGGTCGAACAGCCCCGGGATGTCGTGTCCCTGGAAGCGACCAGTTCATTCCAGGGCGTGTATCACGTATTGCAGGGGCGGATTTCTCCACTGGACGGGATTGGCCCCGATGACCTGACGATCAATGCCCTGGTCCGGCGGGTCAAACAGGATGGCGTGACCGAAATCATTATGGCGACCAACCCGACACTCGAGGGAGACGGGACTGCACTTTATATTTCCAATCTGCTCGAACACGAAAATGTAGAGATTACCAGACTGGCTCGGGGGATCGCCTCCGGGAGCGTGCTGGAATTTGCGAATAAAGAGATGTTGGCGGACGCCCTGCAGGGACGACAAAGGTTTTAGGTTTTTCAATTTCATTTGTTTTCTTTTATTAACCAGGCTGAGTTTGAATTCGGATAATTTATGCATCTGAATATTTCACAACAAATGAAACTGGGCCAGCAGATGAAGCTGGCTCCCCGGATGATCCAGTCGATGGAGATTCTGCAGCTCCCTTTACAGGCGCTGGAAGAACGAATCGACCAGGAGCTTGCGGAGAATGTCTGCCTGGAACGGGTCAGCGATACAGAGGGGACGACAGACACCGAAACCGAGCTGATGCGGAATCAGGCCGACGAGGACGCCAACAGTTACCAGCTCGATGAAAAAGAGATGGTCGCCGGCAGTGAGACGAACAACGAGTCTGATTTTGAGCGGCTGCTGGAGATGGCCGAACAGTGGCCGGAAGACAATGTGACCTCCGCGACCAAGCCTTCCTCCAACCGGATCAGCGAAGACATCGAGCGCAATAATGATGCGGTGGCCAATATTTCGGAACGGCAGCAGACCATCAATGAGTATCTGCTGGAACAGTTCCACTACTTTTCCTGTTCTCCAGAGATCAAGGAGTTCGGTGAATACCTGATTCAGAACCTGGATCACAACGGTCGCCTGCAAAGTTCACTGGCTGAAGTCGTGCAGGTCTACGGGAAACCGATTTCGCAGGAAGAAGCCGAAACGGCCCTGCATCTGATCCAGAAATGCGATCCTCCGGGCGTCGGTGCCCGGGATCTGAAAGAATGCCTGCTGCTGCAACTCAAGCCGGACGCCCCTTATCGCGATGTACTGGTCACCCTGATTACCTCACATCTGGAAGACCTGGGGCAGAATCGCCTGCCGGTCATTCAGCGTAAAACCGGCTATTCAATCGAAACCATCAAAAATGCGATGTCCTATCTGCGGTATCTGGATCCGTTTCCGGGTCGCGGGTTTGAATCGGAACCGGTGCTGAAAGTCACCCCGGATGTGTTTGTCAAGCGGGATGAGAACGGCAAATATGTGGTCGAGCTCGAAAACGAGTATACACCGCCTCTGCGCATCAGCCGACGGTATGCCCAGTTGCTCCGCAATAAGACTGACGATCAGACCAAAGATTACATCAAGAAAAAGATCGACGCGGCGAAGTGGCTGATTGAAGCCATCGAACAGCGGCACAGTACCTTGAAACGGGTGGCGCAGGCGATTGTCGATTTTCAGACCGACTTTCTCGATAACGGTCCGGAATACATTGTGCCCCTCAAAATGCAGCAGATTGCAGATGTGGTGGGCGTGCACGTGACAACCGTTTCGCGGGCTGTCGACGACAAGTGGATCCAGACGCCCCGGGGCCTGTATCCGCTCAAACGGTTCTTTGGCGGCGGGACCAAAACTTCGGATGGCGAAGACGTGGCCTGGGGCATTATCCGTCTTAAGATGAAAGAGATCATCGACGGGGAAGATAAGAGTAAACCTCTTTCTGATGATGCCCTGGTCGATGCTCTGGCGAAGGAAGGTTACAACCTCGCCCGGCGGACCGTGACCAAGTATCGTAAAGCAATGAATATTCCTTCATCCCGACAGCGGCGTGAGTATTAACGTCTGCAGGCTCAGAGCTGATGCTGCCAGCCCGTCCGTTCCAGTGGAATGAGGGAGCCGTCTTCTTTCTCGAGGAACGCCCCCTCCTCTGACGTAATTTCTCCCAGATGTGTGAGCGGAATGGCGAGCGGATTCTGTTCCAGCAACCGCTGTCCCTCTTCCGGGGAGACGGTAAACAGCAGTTCGAAATCCTCTCCGTCGGAGACCGCTTTCTGGAGCCGTTCCGCAGCTGACAGTTCTGAGGAGACGCGCTGGCTGATGGGGATTTGTTGCGATCTGATCACTGCACCCATACCAGATTCGGTCAAGATGTGTTGCAGATCGGAAGCCAGCCCGTCGCTGATATCGATCATCGCGTGCAGGGAGACCGTTTCTTTCAGGATCGCGGCTTCCCTGACTCGGGGAGTAAATGTCAGGTGATGTGAGGCCAGGCTGCCTCCCAGCTCTCCGGTGACGAAGATCCAGTCGCCGGCGTGAGCACTCGAACGCATTATTGATTTTGTCTGTGGTGCCGTACCCAGCAGGGCGACATTGATGACCAGCGGGCCTTCCCAGCTGTTGGTGTCGCCGCCGATGACTTCGGTTCGATATTCTTTGGCCAGATCGATCAGGCCCTGCATGACCGCTTTGGCGAAATCCGCACCCCGCGAGCGAGGCAGCGCCAGGCTGACCAGAGCCGAATGGGGCTCTCCCGCCATCGCGGCAATATCGCTCAGGTTGACCGCCAGTGCTTTGCGACCCGCGAGCTCGGGAGTGGCGGGAGGGAACGTGAAATGTGTCCCTTCCATCAGCATGTCGGTTGCCAGCAGCAGTTCCCTGCCCGGCTGGGGCGGTACGACTGCGGTATCGTCACCGATGCTCAGCAGGTCGTGAGGGGGAACTGGACAGCGTGACTGAATCCAGTCGATCAGTTCAAATTCGTTGAAGGCAGCAGCCATGAGAGTTTCTGAATGCGGGTTTCTGTGGTCAGTGAAGATTCGAACTGATTGTCAATCTTCGGCAGGCATGCATCATAGCAGACCGGGGGGCAGGCTGGCGAGGGGCCTTGGTGCGGATTCTCTACGAAGCAGCAGGGAAGGAACCACAGGATGTAAAAAGACCCGGCACACTTCTACAAAGAGTGTGCCGGGCTGATGGATCCAGTTAATGAACTGAATGATGGATCTTTTAGTCGCTTACGGAGTGCCGGCCAGATTGAGTGGCAGGTGTCCGTACAGCGTTTCGTTCTTTCTGAGGATGTAGAACTTGAGCGGGTTGAAGCTGGAAAGTTTTGAATTGCTCAGCACGTAGGACACGTTGCTGAGATTCACGGTTTCCCAGATGTGTAGTCCGACGAGAATATCACCACGTCGCATGCCGTTCATTGCGGCAGGGCTGTGGGGACGAACGTCTTCGATCAGCATGCCACCTTCATAGCGGGGGCTCAGCAGGTGCTTCTGTGAATCGGGGACCTTGGCCAGTTTGATGCCCAGGATATCCCAGGTTTTCTCTGCCGTGGGGTCCATGGCGATTTCATTGTTCTGAGCTCGTACGACAGGAGCACTGACTGGTGAGGTCCGAGCTACGTTGCCGACGTCTGCCAGTGTGATCTGTATCGTCTGGGTTTTATCCTCACGACGGATTAACAGGTCGAGCGTGTCTCCCGCCTTGTGGCCCATGAAGGCACGTTCGAGGTCGGCCCGGTCAACAACATTGACCGAACCGGCTTTCATGATGATGTCGTCTTTCAGAAGTCCCGATTTTTCAGCAGGGCTGTCTTTGGCAGGGGTTTTGAGTACCAGCATCTGCTTATCACCCTGCTTGATGTCTTTTGCCATGATTCCATGGTAAGTATGATCGAGCAGTTCGGTGCTGATCAGGTCGGCGATGATCTTGCGGGCGTCGTCGATCGGAATGGCAAAACCAATCCGCTGGGCACCGGCACGAATGGCGACATTGATGCCTACCACTTCGCCATCCAGGTTGAGCAGCGGTCCCCCACTGTTACCCGGATTGATGCTGGCATCGGTCTGAATCAGGTTTTTGTAGGATTGTTTCTCGTTGACTTCCACGTCCCGTGAGAGGGAACTGATAATGCCGGAAGTCACAGTATGTTCGTAACCGAACGCGTTGCCGACTGCGATCACAGTTTCTCCCAGCATCAGGTCTGAGGATGTTCCGGGAGGCATGACAGTCAGTTTTTTGTTCGGATTGATTTTGATAATCGCCAGGTCTTCGCTCTGGTTGGAAGAGACGATGCGGGCGTTGTAGGTGCTGCCGTCAATCATGGTTACACGCAGCGAATCGACTCCATCGATGACGTGGTGATTGGTGACAATGTATCCGCGGGGATCGACTACAATCCCGGTTCCCATGCCGTTGACTTTACGGCTCTTACCGGAGCCAAACAGGGAATCGTCGGTGCGTGCAGTTTTCTCGCTGTGGATATTAACCACAGACGTTTTCGCACGCTCAATGGCGCGGACAAGGGGCGTTTTCCGTACATCGGAGGCTACACTCTGCTCACATAATGCACCAGCTCCTGTGACAAGAATCAGAGTGCACAGCGTGAGTTTATAAAAGCACTTAATCATTCGGTGGCTCAGTTCATCGAGGTGGCGGTGCGATTACTCGCGTGTCCTAGTTCCATCTACCGACCGGAGGCGATCCATCAATGCTCCGTAGAACTGGGTATCGGAATGAATTCTTTGGTGTCTTAATTATGAACAGTCTCTCTGGAATAGTTTACCTAGTTGACACAGCGTAACTTTAGGTAAGGTGTGCGGGTTGTCCGGGCGCAGAATGAGTGATTATGAATGGGAAAATCGGAAAAGTCTCATGCCGGGCCGGGTGGACGCAGGGGGATTCGTCTTTTCGAGCTGGAATCGGGCTGCGACTGGTGTTCAGGTTGTTCAATCCTGTTGATCTTGAACGATTTCCAGCTTTTTCTTGTAATTTGCGAGCTTCTTTTGCAACTCAGATTTATTCGCTGCATCCGCATTCTGGATTGCGATCTCCAGAGTTTTGACAGCCTGGGAGACCTGTTCGTTCTTCAGATAAGCAATGGCTAATGTGTCCAGCATGTTGGCATCCCTGTTGTTTGTCAGTTCACACGCCTGTTTTGCATGCAGGATGGCAGCTTCCGGGTTCAAATGGTCAGGATCTTCGCAGGTCGCATACAGCCAGGCCAGATCGTTATGGACGATGGGAGACAGCGGATTCAGTTCGCTGGCCCGCTGGTAGTCTTTGATCGCCGAACCGTATTGTTTCATTTCCTGCCAGACCCCGGCCCGGTTGCAGAATACTTGCGATACGAAGTTGTTGAGCTTAATCGCCTGGTCAAAGTCTTTCAGTGCCAGATCCTGTTTCCCCTGCTCCAGATGCGCGATGCCCCGTGCATTGAGGGCATTGACCGACCTGGGGTTCAATTTGACAGCCTGATCGAAATCCCTGATCGCGTACTGGGGCTGATGGTCCTCCAGATAGAGCATGCCCCTCAGCTGAAAGGCGTGCTCGCTGTGTGGTGCCAGTTCGATTGCGTGATTCAGATCTTCCAGGGCCAGCCGAGTCTCCTGCTGTAAACGTCTGATGCTGGCCCGGTTAATAAACAGATGGGCGTTGTCCGGGTTCAGTTTCAATGCCGCTTCCACATCAGCCAGGGCTGCCTCGTATTGTTTTAATTCCTGTCGGGCGATCGCTCTTAACTGGTACCGTTCCACGGTCGGTTTTTCTTTGATGGCTTTGTCCAGGTAAGTCACCAGATCCTTTGGGATTCGGACATCGCTCTCCCTGACCCATCCCCCCAGCAGGGGAACCCAGAGCCATTCCTGGTTTTTTTCGGTGACCAGAACGACTTCACCGGGATTGAGCTTCTGTTTGATGCCCGCGCCGGTTTTCAGATCCGCCTCCCTGGCAGTGACAATCCGCGTATGCGGGGCCAGTTTCTGGTTTTCGGCTGCTTTTGAGATGCCGGTACAAAAGAGCATGCTCCCCAGAATCAAGAGCTGGCAGGCCCGGGAACCGGTGGTAGTGGTCAAATAGGTAGACATGGAGTGGGAGGCCGTAAGTTATTACTGATTGTTAGTTTTTTGTTATAATTGATATTTTCTATAGAATTCCTATATTAACATGGTATCCTAGGTGCGCGTACAAATGTTTTCAAAATTCAGAGAAATCGAGTCCAGAGTGATCTGAATTTGCGGATACGTTGATTTCCAGAACAACGATGACAGACCAACGATTGAAAGGGGAGGAATGGTGAAATCGATACTCAAATTCGCATGTGTTGCTGCAGCCATCATGATGATGACCACTGCAGTTGAGGCAGGTAAGTGTCGATCGCAGTTGTGTTGTGTGAATTCTGCTCCTTGTGTGAGCGGATGCGACCCTTGTGCGACGATCACCTGTCAACCCGCCTGCAAAACGGTGGAACGCACCGTGATGGTACCGGAGATGGTGACCGAAACCCGCAAAGTGCACTGCACCGCTTACCGGACGGAAACCCGTCAGCGCGATGTCACCGTTTATGACAACGTGCCGGAAGTCCAGGAAGTGACTCAGACTTATACGGCGTACGTGCCTGAAGTCCGCACCCGGACTGAGAAGTATGTGGTCTGCAAGCCGATCTGGAAAACGTCCCAGAAATCGTACACGGTCAACGTCCCCTACTATGAAAACCGCACTGGTACCCGCATGGTCGAGCAACGGTTCTGGAAGGACGTCGAGCAGGAATACACGGTGAATGTGCCTTACACAAAGCAATGTACCGCCACCCGGATGGTGCAGAAGGTCGTTACCAAAGATGTCCAGCAGGATTACACTGTCAACGTGCCTTATACCGAAAAGCGGACCTGCATGCGGACCGTCATGAAGTGCGTACCGGTCAAGCGGTTTCGGACTGTCTGTGAAGATCAGGGACACTGGGAAGACCGTCCGATTGAGACCTGCTGCCCTGCCCCCGCCTGCGGCAATTGTGGAACCTGTGGCGACTGCTGTCAGCCGGCCTGCACTCCCGTCTGCACACAGCGGGTCTGGGTTCCCAAGATGGTCCAGAAGAAAGTCGAGTACACTTCCTACCAGCAGCAGTGCGAGCAGGTGCCTTATACCTATGAAGTACAACTCTGCAAACTGGAAAAACGGACTCGGACAGTCCAGGTTTGTGAGACCGTCTGTGTGCCGGAAAAATATACTTACATGGTTCAACTCTGTCGGCCTGAGACACGGACACGGACTGTCAAAGTCTGCGATGTCAAATGTGTGCCTCAGCAGTTTACCTACAAGGTCAAGCTCTGCCGCCAGGAAACCCGCACCTGTGATGTGAAAGTCTGCTCCTTCGTGAAAGAGGAAAAGACACGCCAGGTGAACTACACGGTCTGTGTGCCCGAGCAGCGAACCTGCACTCGCAAAGTGACCGTCTGCAAGCGGGTTCCCCGTGTGGTGCAACAGTCCTACACGGTCTGTATCCCCTACACCGTCGAAAAAGAAGTTCCGGTTCAGGTCTGCCGGTGTGTGCCGAAAAAAGTACTGGTTCAGGTCTGTGAACCAGCCTGTTCGACCTGTAACTGATTCCGCTGCAGCATGCGAGATCCTGCAGTCTGCGGGAGACGAAATCAGCCTCATACTTTCGGGTATGAGGCTTTTTTTATAAAATGAGAGACATCGTCTATCACTATTTTACATTCAAATACGAGTCGTCTGATGTCTGCAGAGTTATCGAACGGAAATCCGCCCTCACGGTTTACTGAGGAATTTGACCAGCTGATCACCGTGTTGACCCGGCTGGCTGAACGCGAAGGTGCAGAGCTGAACTGGCCTGCTGATGCGTGGGAGGCCCTCAAAGAGGCGGGAGTGCTGGGTTGGAATGTTCCTGTCGAATTCGGTGGGGCCGACTTTGATTCGATCGAAATGACCTACGGCTACATCCGGCTGGCAGAAGCCTGTCTGACGACGACATTCGTACTGACCCAGTTCAACGCAGCCTGTCAGCGGATCAACTGGTCGGCCGATACTGATTTCAAGACCACTGTCTTTCAAGAACTGGTCAGCGGTGCGAAGTTTGCCACGGTGGGGATTTCACATCTGACTACGTCCCGCCAGCATCTGAAAAAGCCGACCGTCGGTGCCCGACAGGTTGAGGGAGGCTGGGTTCTGGATGGTTTCGTTCCCTGGGTTACCGGAGCCGTGCATGCAGACTATATCGTGACCGGTGGTGTGTGTGACGACGGAACCCAGATTCTGGGGCTGGTCGATACTTCTGCTGACGGGGTCGATCCCCAGTCACCCATCGAGATGCTGTCGATGACCGGATCTCACACAGGCGCGGTCAAGCTGAACCAGGTAAAGATTCCGGACGCACATCTCATTGCCGGCCCTGTGGAGCAGGTTATGAAACGGCCCGATGGTCAGGGGGGCGCCGGTTCGCTGACGACCTCTGCACTGGCACTGGGCGTCGCCCGCCGGGCGATCGCACGGTTACAGGAAGAGACCGAAAAACGCCCCGAACTGCTGGAGATTTTTCAGCCTTTGCATGCGGAATGCACGGGCATCTACCAGGAAATGTTCGAGACCCTGCAGGCTGGGACCCTCAACGGCACGTTTTCGGAAAAGATCCGCGAGCGGTCGAACTCACTGGTGCTGCGTGCTTCCCAGGCACTGCTGGCAGCGGTCAAAGGGGCGGGATTCGTCAAAGGTCATCCGGCGGAACGGGCGATCCGCGAGGCGATGTTCTTCCTCGTCTGGTCCTGTCCCCAACCGGTGGTGCATGCCAATATGCGGGAGTTCGCCTGCGTCCTCGACTGAGCCGGATTATTTTTCACCCGCCATGGCTTCCGCCAGATTGACGATATGATCCCTGACACGTCTGAGGGCATTGAGCGTCGAAGTGTAAGAGACATTGATGTAGGGATCGACCTTCTCTTCTGAGAGGTAGTCCAGATGCTCTTTCGAAAGTGACTTCACTTTGTCTTTGATCTCACTGCCGGACTGCACGGTAGCTGCGACGATGTCCTGGTTTTCGGCATGCTGGTAGGCTTCGGTGACCTGGTGCAGCTGACCTTCGACCATCGCCAGGACTTCAAGTAAGGAATCGTTATGCGGTTCATCAAAGCTGCGGCCCTGCTTTTTCAATTTCAGCCGGAACTTGGCGATGCGTTGCAGATAGTCGCTGATCGATTCGTATTCATCCGCCATCCGCAGCTGGCAGCGTCCTTCGGCGATGACTTCCTGTGACAGGTCCATGGCCAGCAGGTGCGTGATGTAGCTGGTGATTTCATCCTGCATCCGGTCCAGTTCCTCTTCATGCTTGAATAGAACTTCGACCTCCACCGGATCGGGAGTCTCCTGGGAGAGCAGCCGCTTCAGGATCTCTACCATCTCATCACAGAGGATGCCCATTTTGATGACTTCGCCCCGCGACTGTTCAATGGCCAGGACAGGCGTTTCCAGAATGCGGATATCCAGGCTGGTGAGGTGCGAGATTTCCTGAGGCTTGTCCTTGACGATTTTGGTCAGCAGCGTGGCGATATGACCTGCGAACGGCAGGAAGACCAGCGTATTCAGAATATTGAATACGGAATGCGTGGCGGCGATAGCGGTAACCGTTTCCGGAAAGGTCACTTCCCCGTTGACTACGACTTCTTTGGTGACATCCACGTCGATCAACCAGGGAATGAATTTGACATACCAGAAGAAGATCGTCGAAATCCAGAGGACGCCGCCGATGTTAAACAGAAAATGGAAATAGGCGGCACGCCGGGCATTGGTGGTGGTGCCGATCGAGGCCAGCAGCGCGGTGACCGTGGTCCCGATATTTTCTCCCAGCACGAGTGCTGCTGCGGTTTCGAAGGGGATCAGACCGCTGGACGCCAGGGAGATTGTAATCCCCAGTGTCGCAGAAGAAGACTGAACGAGTACGGTCAGGATGCAGCCTACCAGCATGCACTGGAAGACGCCCACGAATGTATTTGCCTGGAAATGCAGGAACCATTCACGGAACTCGGGCATCTCATGGATGAATTTACAGGACTCTTTCATGAGCTGTAATCCAAAGAAGACCATGCCGACCCCCATGATTGCCAGGGCCAGATAGCGCAGCCGCTCATTCTTGGAAAACAGATAGACAAAGGCAGCAATCCCCAGCATTGGCAGACCGTATTTGCCGATCTTCAACACCAGGATCCAACCGGTGACGGTGGTGCCGATGTTGGCGCCCATGATCACGCCGATGGCCTGAGTCAGAGACATCAGCCCCCCGTTGACGAACCCGACGGTCATCACGGTTGTCACAGAACTGGACTGGACCAGTACGGTGACCATGAAACCAACAATCGTCGCCAGGAGTCGATTGTTCGTGACGGCGCCAATCAGCCGCCTCAAACTGGCGCCGGCAATAGATTGAAGACCCTGGGACATGTATTTCATTCCCAGGAGGAAGATTCCCAGACCGCCAATGAGGGTGGTCGTCATTTCAAACATGTTGTTTCTGGATCCTGTGGTTGATGTCACACCCCTTTTTTTCTGAAAAATGAGGGCGTTTAATGGTGTTCGGATGCTGTTTTGAATGTGAAGCTAATGTTAATATTTCGCATAGTTATTATGAAGATCGGGTGAGAATACAAGGGAGTGAGCGGCCTGTCTTGGCAGAGACTGCTAAAATATTGCCGTTGATCCTTGTAGGATTGCCTCAGGAACGGTAAATCAGTTCTTAAGCGGTTTTAGAACGATTTCCGCGCGAAATTCCGCCAGTAGATGTGTTTAAACGTTTACGTGGTACCGCAGGCCCCCGTAGCTCAATTGGATAGAGTGCTGGCTTCCGAAGCCAGAGGTTGCTGGTTCGAGCCCAGCCGGGGGTACTTTTGCCTGGGCCTGATGCTTATGAGGGCCTGTTGAGGTGAGACCGGAATGGTCTGCCGTCGCTTCTGTTTCCCGAAATTGAGCGGGTTCCTGTTCAACTGGCTGTTCCTGAGAATCTGCTTCTCTTGTAGTCAGCCCTCTTCAGTGGATCGCTGCATTATGCGGAATCTCTGCCGTTGTCGGTTTCCTTCTCGGATTCGTTCTCAGTGGCAGTCAATGTGGTATTGATCGCAAAGCCAAACACCACCCCGGCGATTACACCGCTCCAGAGACTGGATACTGTCTCCCACATTTGGGAATCGATCGTACCCCCTTTGATCGTGGGGTCGAGGAATATTCCAAAAAGTGTACCGCAAACAGTACAAGGAATGAGCCACCCCGATCGGAAGATGAGCGCAGTCAATGAGCCTGCGAACAGTCCGGAATAGAGTCTCCAGAAATAAACAGAGTCGTTCCACCAGGAAAGTAAAGCAAAGGAACCTGTGAGTAGTGTGAGCAGAATCTGAACTGTCAGCAGTACACGGCTTCGTGCGGGCGTCTCGCCGGAGGGCTTCTGCAAACTGTTCATGGGACGCGTCCGTATCACGACGAAGGTCAACTGACTCACCAGAGAAACATACTTGCCTTCTTATTCAAGATATTGATTTCATAATAATCTCTGCAGGGGGCCTGAGCGACCCCGTAACATACGTGGAGCGGCAGTAGATGTTCTTCCCGGGGATGACAAAATCGCGCGCCATAGACATCAGCCCAGCCTGTGAGTCTCTGCATTCTTTCTGCTTCCGAATAATCCGGGCTGCAACACGTTTCCACTAACCAGTCCTCAAAAGACCGGTTCATTTTTTCTGATTCCGGAGTGCTGGCTGAGAAGAAGGCATCTAAATTGTGGAAAGAAAATCCTGAGCCGACCACCAGTACGTTCTGCTGGTGAAGCGACTGAAGGGCCTGGCCTGTTTTGATGTGTTGCAGTGGATCGAGCGTATTTACCAGAGACATCTGGACACAGGGCACATCGGCTTCCGGATACATGATTTTGAGCGGCACAAACATACCATGGTCAAAACCACGCGTCTCATCCAGGCGGGCTTCGATGTCGTTTTGTTTCAGCAGACGTTCGACTTCCTTAGCCAGCGAGGGATCACCCGGGCAGGGATATTGAATTTGATAGGACTCCTCCGGGAACCCGTAATAGTCGTAAATCAAAGACGGGTGCTCTCCTGCCGTGATGGTGGGCAAGTTCTCTTCCCAATGTGCACTCACCATCAAGATCGCAGCGGGCCTGGGGATTTGGGAAGCAATCTGCTGCAGGCAGGCGACCATTTCACGATGGCCGGGATCCCCCAGGAGTGGCATCGGGCCGCCGCCGTGAGATAAGAATAGAGCTTGGGGAATCTGTTGTGTCATGGACTGATACCCAATGATCTAACAAACGAGCTGGTCGCGTAGGGACTCGCCCTTCTCAGGAAACGGTTCCCGAGAACCGGATCCGCAGGTTGTCGATGACTTCGATGCCGCGGGGCATGGTGCCGATGCGTTTGAGCCGGCCTTTGTGTTCCAGGGCTTTGAGATGATCGACAACGCCATTGGTCGATCGGATGCCGAAGGCGGCACCGATTTCCCGCACGGTGGGAGCAGCCCCTGCCCTGGCCCTGTAAACGCGGATGAAACTGAGGATCGCCTGCTGTTTTACTGTGAGTCGTTTCATACTCTTAACCTGATCTGTGGGGAATCAGTCAGGCTCCCATTCTGGACTGCGGGGCCTGCGTTCATTTTGACAGACGGCCTGTCAAAATTCCAGAACAGATTTATCCGGTGGCGTCAGAAAATGCAACTGAACGTGCCTGGTCAGATCAGTTCTTTGATCGGCGATCCGTGCGGCAGGATGGGCATGGGGCGTCCGCTGCGGTCCAGGAACTCGTGGTTCTGGTCGATGCCCATGAAGTGGTAGACGGTGGCCAGCAGGTCGTTGGGATCGAGCTTGTTGTCCTTGGCGTATTCCCCTTTGGCAGTGGTCGAGCCGATGACCTGTCCCATGGGAGCGCCGCCGCCTGAGACCAGAACCGACATCGCACCCGGCCAGTGGTCGCGGCCCGGCTGCATGACCTTGCTTTTGGTTCCCGGCTTCACATCGATGCGGGGAGTGCGGCCGAATTCTCCCGAGACGACCAGCAGCACTCGCTTGTCCAGTCCGCGGGCATAGATGTCTTCAATCAGGGCTGAAACGGCCCGGTCGAACGGGGGCATCCTCACACTCAAGTCGTAATACAGATCGCCGTTGATGGCGTGGATGTCCCAGTTGGAATGGATGCGGTTTTTCTGGGTGCCGGGGATGTCGGGGTTGTTCATGTACATCGTGACGAAGCTGGTCCCCGCTTCGACCAGACGACGTGCCAGGAGTGCCCGCTGACCCCATTTATGGCGTCCGTAACGGTCGCGGGTGGCGTCGCTCTCTTGAGACAGATCGAAGGCCTGGCGGGCCTTGTCGCTGGTGAGCATGCCCAAGGCCTGTTCGTTGATGTTGTCGAGGGCTTCCATCGAACCGTGCAGATCGACGTCTCTGCGGAAGTTGTCAAACGACTGCAGCAGGCTCAGGCGGTCATCCAAGCGGTCTTTAACGCTGTTGGAAACCGAGAGGTTGGGGACTGAGTAGCCCGGGGCTCCGGGATTGCCGCCCACGACGAAAGGCATCGCGGATTCACCCAGGTAAGCGCTGCCACCCCCGTACGCGCGGGGAGAACTGGCGACATAGTTGGGCACACCGACGCGGCGGTGCTCGCGCATCTTGGCGACAATCGGTCCGACCGTGGGAAACTCGGAGACGGGGTTGACGCTCTGCGTTTTACGACCACTCAAAAAGCGGACCGAGCCGCGGGCGTGTTGTGAATCTTCGTGCGAGATGGAGCGGATGATCGAAAATTTGTCGGCGACTTTGGCGTGCAGCGGGAGCAGTTCGCAGATCTCCATGCCGGGAGTCCGGGTCGCGATCGGGTTGAGCTGCCCGCGGTAATCACTGGGGGCATTCGGTTTCATGTCATACGTTTCCATATGACTGGGACCGCCCAGCAGCCAGATGAAAATCACGGCAGTATCTTCCCGGTTCCCTGCCTGGGGATTAATCGCATTGGCCAGCACACGCTGACGCAGCAGATCTGCGAGCCCCATGCCTCCCAGCGCCATGTAACCGGCTTGCAGAAAACTGCGTCGTGACATCGGGCCGGGACAGTAGACGGAACGGTCAGCACTCATGAAGTTACCTCAGGCTTGTGGATACAGGCGGGAACGACAAATTACTTCGGGGAGTTTGTTGTGGTGTCTGGTGCAGGAATTTCGCAGGATTGTTAAGTTTTGATTTTAGCGGGGGAACAGGATACACACAAGTGGAAATTGATGTGTCTGGGCATTTCCCGCTGATTTGCTGCCCCGGTTCGGTTCCCCCTGCCGGCGCGCAAGTTGAGCCTGACAGGGAGAGCCTGGAACATTTTCAGGAGGTCACACAGAGGAATCGGCGGGCGTCGTCAGTCGTGGTGGGAGGTCGGGGAGCTATGGGGTGGGGATGCCGCCCGGACAGGGGCAGGAAAGCGCGGGAGCGCTTCCTCCAGCTGTCCGATTTCAGGGAACCGATTCAGGAAATCGAGCCACAAAAGGCGAGGGAAAACTGAGAGTTTTCTCGCATCCCTTCCTGTGTGGCGGTTTCCTGAGTCACAGTCTGTTTGACCTGCTCGGGACGGGAAATCGCAATTTCCCGGGGGGCGGAAATACCCAGCCGAACGACCCCTTTACGGGTTTCGATGACGGTAATCTGGATGTTGTCGCCAATCTGAATGGTTTCGTTGACTTTGCGGGATAAGACCAACATTTGAAGACTCCTTCTTGCAATGCGATACAGAATGTGTGTGTTTGAAACAACTCGAATTCTGCCTGGGTGGGGTACGGATGCAAGTCGATCTGTAAATCGATTGTGTTCCGCTCTGTGTACCGAAATACTCTTGGACGTTTCGGTGGTAGAATCAGGCAACCAAATGGACTATTGAGTCAGTCGTTCGACTCAATTCAGCAACTAATTTGCTGTCACGGGTCTCTTATTATTAAGGGCTCGCTCCTCCAGCGGCGAGCATGCGGCCGGCTCCTGCCGGGCAAGTAGTTGATTGCTGGCGCGAAATGTATAGCAGTTTGATTTTTCTTGCAAGACCAGTTTTGACTTTTTTACAAAATTGTCGATTCAGGAGCCCTGCTCTTCCTGTTTCAGCACCGGATCATTGACCGATTTCATGTTCGAGAGAATCTTCTGGTGCAGCTGGTCGCGGATTTTTCTGACCTGGGGATCGTCGGAATTGATTAAATTCGTAGCTTCCTGCGGGTCGGTGGTCAGGTGATAAAGTTCGTCCCGTTCGGGGTTTAGGAAGTCGCGAATCAGCTTCCATTCTGGTGTGCGATACATCCGCATGTGGGTGTGCGACTGATGTTTCGTGCTGTACTCGGCGTAGAAGTCGTTGTCCCAGTCTGTTGCCTCTGCCTGTTTCAGGAGCGGCACAAAACTTGTGCCACGAATCGTCAGATTTTCAGGAAGATCGACCTGGGCCATCTCCAGCAGGGTCGGAAACCAGTCCACATTGGAGACGGTTCCTTTCACGATCTGTCCTGACTTAGTGACTCCCGGCCAGAGGACAGCGGTGGGAACCCGGATGGAATTATCATACATGTTGGGCCGCTGCCCTTTGGGGATATTTTTCGTCGCGGGGGGATTGTGATTGAGCACCCAGTGCCCGTTTCCTTTGTGCCAGATGCCGTTGTGTCCCATGTTGTAGCCATGATCGCTGGAGAAGATCACAATTGTATTCTCGTCCAGATTCAGCTGCTTCAGCGTTTCCAGCAGGCGTCCCACATTTCGATCCACGCTGGCGACGCTGGCCAGATATTCGCGGGTCATCTGCTTGACCCGTTTCGTATTCAGGTCCGGATAGTCGGGATTAGGGATCTGGGGATCGAGGTCCTTGAAGGGAGCCCAGTCTTCGTCAGCGACCGGCAGCCAGCGTGTGTGTGGGGCGCGAAAGTGCAGCGAGAGCATGAAGGGTTTGGCTGATTCCTGGCTGATGAACCGGATGGCATCATCTACAAGGATGTCCGGCAACAGACCTTTGAGTTTCTGGTCTTTGCCGTTGACCTCGAGTGTCGGATCTTTGGGGACGTTCCCTCCACTGCGAAAGCCCATGAAGTAGTCGTAGCCGAACTGCGTCGGATGCTGTTTGTCGAGCAGACCCAGGTGCCACTTTCCGATCAGGCCGGTCCGATAGCCGGCATCATTGAGCAGTTTGACCCAGGTGACCGTATCGGGTTTCAATCCCAGCTCCGGTTCGGTGCGGGGATGCAGCCAGTCGGTGATTCCCAGTTCGCTGCCGTAGCGGCTGGTGATCAGGCTGGCACGAGAGGGACTACAGACCGGTGTGGTGGTAAAAGAGTTCACCAGATAGGCACCGTTTTGAAAGATCTGGTCGATGTGTGGTGTCTTCGCATGGGGATGCCCGGACTTTCCGAGTGCCCAGGGAGCCTGATCATCAGTGAACAGAAACAGGATGTTGGGCTGAGAGGCAGCCTGGGCGGTCTGTATTCCCGGGGTGATCACGAGGCAGAAAACGATGAAGAAAGCGTAGAGCACGGAGCGCATGGTGTCAGCCCTTAAAACAGCTTGAGATATTGCAATGATTCAGGACTCCAGCTTCTCATCTGGGACAGGGAACGTCAAGTGAGGTGCGGGACGCTGCCAGGATTGCAGGAAAAGGGGGATCTTTTTTGCATTCTGCCTTGCCGTCACATACAATCAGAATGAATAAGTAGCTCATTCCCCCCTTCCTTTTTGAGGATGCCTGCCCATGTTCAGACGTCTTTCCCGGGCTGGACGCGTTGAATTCAAATCCCTGACGGTTTTCAGTTTTGTCTGCATGCTGCTGTTGCCACTGATGGCGCTGGCGGAAGAACAGCCACTGGAGGCCCGGCGTCCACAGGCGAAGCAAAACAAAGCCGATCAGGGGCTGACCGCGGAAGAACTCGCGGAGCGTGCCAGGGAATCGGTTGTGTCCGTTTCCTTTGCCGGGCGCGATGGTCAACAGGCCGGACTGGGAACCGGATTTGTGATCGGCGCGGACGGGCTGATCGCGACCAACCTGCATGTGATTGGCGAAGCGCGACCGATCAGCGTGCAACTGGCGGATGGGACGAAGTATGAAGTCCAGGAAGTCTTTGCCACCGATCGGCTGATGGACCTGGCGGTATTGAAGATCTCAGTCACTGATCTGAAGCCACTCAAACTGGCAGAACCGGAGACGCTGAAACAGGGCGCGGAAATCGTCGTGCTGGGGAACCCCCAGGGGCTGCGGTACAGTGTGGTCAAAGGGGTGAATTCGGGAACACGCGAAATCGACGGCAAGCCGATGATCCAGCTGGCGATTCCGATTGAGCCCGGTAACAGCGGCGGTCCTGTATTGGATTCACGGGGACACGTGCAGGGAATCGTGACACTCAAGTCGGCGGTCACCCGGAATCTGGGGTACGCCGTGAATATCAGCGCCTTGAAAGGTCTGCTGGAAAAACCGAATCCAGTGCCGATCGAACGCTGGCTGACGATTGGCACCCTGGATGAGCATCTCTGGAAACCCCTGTTCGGTTCGCGGTGGCGACAACGGGCGGGGCGAATTCAGGTCGATGGCTTTGGCTCCGGCCTGGGCAGCCGTTCGTTGTGTGTGTCCCAGGAAGCCTTGCCTGAACTTCCCTACGAGGTGGCTGTAGAGGTCAAGCTCGATGATGAATCGGGGGCTGCGGGGCTGATTTTCTATTCCGATGAAAATACAAAGCATTACGGTTTTTATCCGAGCAACAAGAGTCTGCGCATCAGTCGATTCGACGGACCGGATGTATTTCTGTGGCGGGTGCTGGATGAGAAGAAGAGCAACGCCTATCGCGAGGGGGAATGGAATCATCTGAAAGTCCGTCTGGAGACCGATCGCATTCTCTGCTTTGTGAACGATGAAAAAGTGTTTGAGGTCAAAGATCAGCACTATACCGAAGGGAAAGTGGGACTGGCCAAGTTCCGGAATACGGTGGCTTCGTTCCGGGGATTTCAGGTGGGTTCTCAGATTCCCCCCTACCGTCCTTCCAAAGAGACTGCGCAGAAAATTCTGGATCTGACCGAGGATCTCCGCGTGGATCGACCGCCACAGGCGGATCTGATCGAGGCGGTGGTCAAGGAGACCGACGAGCGGCGGGCACAGCAGGCTTTGCAGGAGCGGGCACGACTGCTGCAGAAACAGGCCGAACGTTTGAAACAGCTGGCGCAGTCGATCCATGAACGTGCTGTGCGCGATGAGCTCAAGGCGATTTTTACCAGCGAGAAAAAGGAAGCGGACATCGATCTGATGGCAGCGGCGCTGCTGGTGGCCCGGCTGGATAACAATGAAGTAGAGCCCAAGGTCTATCTGGGGCAGATGACCAGCATGGTCAACGAGATCAAAAAGACGCTGCCCGAGGATGCGAATGCGAAAGCGAAGCTCAAGGCGCTGAATCAGTACCTGTTTCACGAAACCGGTTTCCACGGGAGCCGTACCAACTATTACAGTCGCTCCAACAGCTATATTAATGAGACGATCGAAGACCGCGAAGGCTTGCCGATCACCCTCTCGGTACTCTATATGGAACTGGGGAGACGACTGGGGCTGGACATCGACGGCGTAGGGCTGCCCGGACATTTTGTAGTGCGCGTCAATTCCACTGCGGAAAAGGGCGAACTGGTCGATGTCTTCGAGGGGGGCGAAACTCTGAGCGAAGAAGCCGCGAAGGTCATGATTCTCTCTGCAAACGGAGGGCGGTTCGATGGCGAATATCTCAAAGCGCAACCCAAACGCGATATTATTCAGCGAATGTTGCGGAACCTGTTGAATATCGCACGGGACGATGAAGACGTGCAGTCGATGCTGCGTTACGTCGAGACGATGATCGCCATCGATGAGGAACTGCTCCAGGAACGCTGGTTGCGGGCGGTACTGCGTTATCAGACCGGCCGTATCTCCGAGGCCATTGCGGATACGGATTATCTACTGGAAAAGTCACCCGAAGGATTCGACCTGAGGCGGATTCATGAATTTCGCAACTACCTGGAAACGGTAAGACAGGATTGAAGCCATTCCCCTGCCCGATGGGAGATCTGAGATGAACTGGATCCGGTGCGCTCTGGCTGGATTGTTTCTGTTATTGATGACTGTGAAACTACCCGCCGCCCATCCGCTGGCGGCACCGGGGGTGACCAGCCTGACGAATCCCCAGGTCAAATATCGCTTGACTGATCAGCATGCCATCGTTTTGAAACGGGGCAAGGTCACAGCAGTGATTGTGGATAATGCGGCTGTCGATACAAAACTGCTGCCGGGACACCGCGCCGGTTATAACGGCCTGGCTTCACTCAAATATGAGGGGCAGGAAGAGAATCTGTTTGTGCCTGCGCTGGCAGGTTTGAATTTTGAGCACATTCATGACGGCACGACCAGGCTGCCGGAAAAATTTGAGCCCCGAAAATTTCCGATGCAGATCAGGATCATTTCGGATGACACCGTAGAGCTGTATCAGGCACCAACGCAGAACTGGAAACTGGAGAGTTGCGGCCGTTACCAGATCCTGGCCGACGGGACGATTGAGTACACGTTTGAGTGCATTCCGCATGCGGATCTGTTCAAAAACGGGTATATCGGCCTGTTCTGGGCCAGCTATATTCAGGCTCCCGAAGACCGGCGGATTCATTTTTACGGGAGGCGAACAGACCGTCCGGATCAGCGGGAGCAGTTTCTGGATGCCCGGACCCCATCCCACGGAGTGGACAGTACTCATCCCCCCGCCTGGGCGCGGTTCCGTCCCCGGGTGGCTGCTGATTTTCCGCTGACATTGGTCAATCATCCCTCTGCGTATGTGTATTCGCGTCCGTGGTACTATGGTATTCGTGACAATTATGCTTATACTCAGCTGTTCCGGCCGCGGGATCAGATCTGGTTCGCCCAGTCGCCGACCGGGGGCGGAAAACAGAATCCCGCCTGGGATTTTCAATGGTTTATTCCGGACTATCAGCCGGGAGAAGCCTACGGTTTCATCATGCGGGCGCATTATGCTCCCTGGTCTGACCGCACGACTTTAGAAAAACAAATTCAAACACACTTATCTGCCCTGAAGCAGGACTGATTTCTCCCGTTTTACCTGCGGGTCTGTTAATGCCTGACATGGAAGTCATTGTTGTTAAGCAGGGGCATGGATTGTACGAACGATGAGAAAAATTGGCACGCTGCCTTCAGAGCAGCAGGCAAAACTGTTTGAAGATTTTCTGCTCACAGAACAGATCGGTGCCAATATCGATGCCTCTGGAGATGAGTGGAATATCTGGGTCCTGGATGAAGACCAGGTCGAGCAGGCCAAAAGCGAACTGGCTGCCTTTGAGCAGGAACCCACCGCTGCGAAGTATCAGGCCGCAACCCGACAGGCAGAGGCCATTCGGGACGAGAAAATCGCTCAGGCGCGGGCTGCTGTCAAACGGCAGGTCAAGGTTCGGGAAACCTGGAATCAGCCGTTTACCAGTCGTTGTCCGGTCACCTCTCTGCTGATTGGTGTCAGCGTAGTTGTGTACATTTTTCTGGAATACAGTGACTTCAGCATTCAGATTCGTCAGGCTCTGGGTATCTGCTCGTTTCAGGTCTCCGGCGATATGATTCGTTATGATACCCGGTTGCTGGATATCCGAGAGGGCGAATTCTGGCGGCTGATTACCCCCATTTTCATGCATTTTAATTTCATGCATATTCTATTTGACGGTTTCATGACCTATCAGCTGGGAGGGGCGATTGAGATCAAAAAGGGGAGTACCAAACTGGCGCTGATGGTGATCCTGATCGCCATCCCTTCTAATCTGGCACAGTTTTACTGGGGAGGCGATCACTTTTCCAATGGAGGCCCGGGGTTTGGAGGGCTTTCCGGAGTGGTATATGGTTTGTTTGGTTATATGTGGATGAAAAGCCAATACGATCCCCAATCCTCTTTTTATGTGCCCCCCAACATGGTGACCATTCTCATGGTCTTCTACTTTTTATGTCTCTCTGGAGTCTTTGAGGAATTCACGGGCAAGATTGCGAACATGGCACATACTGTCGGCTTGATTATGGGCATTGCGATCGGGTTGGGGTCGACGTGGCTGCGCGAGGCCGGCAAATCAAGGTGAACTGGGCGAAATCTACAGTCAGTGATTGTTGCCCTTCCGCGAATCGCCTATAATTCGACAAGAGTATGCTGACGCTGTTGAGTTAAGAACAACAACTAATATTGCTGAACCTCTCAAGTGGAGCGAGATATCGGATGATGAATCGACAAAAATGGAGTTTAACCGCAGGGGTACTTTTCGTAATGAGCTTTGTTTCCCAATCGTTTGTGACGGCAGCAGACAGCCCTGCTCCTCCCCAGAAAATCCGGACCGTGGAAGGGATCACGGAATATACCCTGGAGAACGGGATGAAAGTTCTGCTGTTCCCCGACCCTTCCAGTCCCAAGGTGACCGTTAACCTGACACTGCTGGTCGGCTCGCGTCACGAGGGATATGGCGAAACGGGCATGGCGCACCTGCTCGAGCACATGCTGTTTAAAGGGACGCCTACGCATCAGAATATTCCCAAGGAACTGCAGGCCCGCGGTGCCCAGTTCAACGGCACGACCTGGTACGACCGGACCAACTACTACGAAACGCTGCCGGCCAGTGAAGACAACCTGGAGTTCGCACTGAAAATGGAAGCCGACCGCATGATCAACAGTTATGTGAAGGCGGAAGATCTGGCGTCAGAAATGACGGTCGTGCGAAACGAATTTGAACGGGGCGAAAACAGCCCGGCCCGCATGCTGATGCAGAAAGTGATGGCGACCGCCTTTGAATGGCACAACTACGGAAAATCAACCATTGGCAACCGGGCCGATATCGAGCGGGTGCCCATCGATCGCCTGAAAGGGTTCTACAAGAAATATTATCAGCCCGACAACGCCGTGCTGATTGTGGCCGGTAAGTTCGAACAGGACGAGGCGCTCAAACTGATCAACAAGTACTTTGGTACGATTCCCCGTCCCGAACGGAAACTCGATAAGACTTATACGGAAGAACCTCCACAGGAAGGCGAACGGATTGTCACGCTGCGACGGATTGGCGAAGTGCCTGTCGTGGGAGTGGCTTACCACATCCCTGCCGCCGCCCACAAAGACATGGCGGCTCTGGATGTGCTGGAATCGACGCTGACCGATGATCCTTCTGGTGTCCTCTATCAGGCCCTGGTAAAAACCAAGAAAGCGTCCAGCGTTTCCGGTTCCATCTTTGCACTGCACGATCCGGGAGTGCTGCGGCTGATGGTCGAAGTCGTGAAAGGCAACGATCCGCAGGTGGTCCTGGGGATCATGTTCGATACGCTGCAGGAAGTGCGGGAAAAAGGGATCTCACCTGAGAACGTCGCCCGCGCCAAAGAAAAACTGCTGAAACAGTACGAGCAGGCGGAAAACAACAGTTCCCGCCTGGCGGTGGAACTTTCTGAGTGGGTGGCGATGGGGGACTGGCGTCTGCGGTTCCTGTATCGCGATGCCCTCGAGAAAGTCACCCCCGCTGATGTCAAACGGGTCGCGGATGAATACCTGAAGGAAAACAACCGGACGGTGGGCATCTTCGTTCCCGTGGAAGAGAGCCAGAAAGTGGCGATTCCCCAGATCGCTGATATCGAGAAGATGATTGGCGATTACAAGGGGCGCGAAGCGGTCGCCATGGGTGAAAACTTCGACGTCTCTCCCGAGAATATCAACAAACGCACCACGGTCAAAACACTGTCGGATGGTGTGAAAGTCGCTTTGCTCTCCAAGAAGACCCGCGGTGAAGAGGTTAATCTCAAGATGACGCTCCGCTACGGGAACCTGGAAAATCTGCAGGGCAAACGAACGGCCTGCGAGTTTTTGCCCGCAGTGATGAAACGGGGGACAAAGAATCTGAACCGCCAGCAGATTGAGGATGAGCTCAATAAGCTGCGTGCTCAGTTACTGCTTTCCGGTTCGCCGGGCGAATTGAATGTGTCGATTAAAACCCGTCGCGACAGCCTGGGTAAAGTCCTCGAGATTCTTCGCCAGATTCTCCGCGAGCCAACGCTGCCCGCCACTGAACTGGAAGTTTTGAAAACGCAGTATCTTGCGACGGTGGATAAGCAGAAGACCGATCCCCAGTCCCGGGCGATTCTTTCGGTACGGCGGCAACTGCGGCCCTATGCTCCGGAAGATCCCCGCTATATTCCCGATCTCGATCAGGAGTCCGCCCGGATCAAAGCATTGACCCAGAGTGATCTGCAGACCCTGTATGAAAACTTTCTGGGAGCCTCGGTGGGGGAAATTGCCGTCGTGGGAGATTTCGCGGAAGACGAAGTCTTCGATCAGCTGGGTTCAATACTGGGAGGCTGGAAATCTTCTGCCGAGTATGCCCATATCCCGGCTGAACCACATAAGCTTCCCGGTAAACTGACCGAGATTATCATTCCCGATAAAGCGAATGCCTTTTACTTCGCTGGTCTGACCTTCCCGATGAACAGCATGTCTCCCGACTACCCGGATCTGATTGTCGCTGGTTCCGTTTTGGGTTCCAGTGGTCTGTCTTCTCGATTAGGGGATCGCGTGCGACAGAAGGAAGGCCTGGCGTATGGGGTCGGGGCATTCATTCATGCGGATGCGGTCGATCCCCGCGGATCGATTTCGATCTACGCCAGTTGTAACCCGGACAACATGGACAAAGTGGAAGTCGCGATCAAGGAAGAACTGGAACTGCTGATCAACAAAGGGATCACCAGCGAAGAACTGGCGAACGCCCAGAAAGGCTACCTGGAACAGCAGGAAGTCTCGCGCACCAGCGATTCCTCGCTGGCCAGTATTCTGTCGAATAATCTTTTTGCCGATCGTGATATGACGTATTACATCGATCTGGAAAAGAAGATCAACGCTGTTTCCACCGAAGCGGCTCAGAAGGCCTTTGCGAAATTCATCAATCCCCAGGACCTGATCATTGTGGTCTCGGGAAGTTTGAAGAAATAAACTCTTAGGATATTCATCTGAATTGAATTGGGCGGCTCAGACGTGTTCGTTTGAGCCGCTTTTTTTGTCTGCCGAGAAGGCTGTTTCTTAATCTACTTTAGTTTTCTGTCTCGTTGTTCCAGCGCTGACTCTGAAAGTGGAATCGTTCTTAAACTGGCTGAATTGTCAGCCTGTTCTCGACTTCACAGTTGACTGAAAGTCGGAGGGGATCAATCAACGATGCTTGATTCTCGCTCTGGAAGTGGTTACCTTGGCTTCTTGTCTTAAGAACCGACGTAAATTAACTCGCCCGATAAATATAGATACAGCAAGAGTTTGCAATGACTGAAGAAGCAGACAATTCCCGAATTGAACAAGATCGCCAGTTGATCCTGGATGCGAAACAGCGTGGTACTGGTGCCAAGCTGATGGCGTACACGAAGCTTTCCGGTCCCGGGTGGTTGCAGAGCGCGATTACCCTGGGGGGCGGGTCGCTGGCCGGCGGGCTCTATCTGGGGATTCTGTCCGGTTATCACCTGATGTGGCTGCAGCCGCTGGCCATGATTCTGGGGGTGATCATGTTGAGCGCCATCGGTTATGTTGCTCTCTCGACAAAGGAGCGGCCGTTTGCTGCCATCAATACACATATCAATCCCGTGCTGGGCTGGGGCTGGGCGATTGCCACTCTGATGGCGAACCTGGTGTGGTGTATGCCACAATTCTCCCTGGGGACTGCAGCGCTGCAGCAGAACCTGGCGCCTGAGATCTTTACGAACAATGACAACGGGAAAATTCTTGCAGTGGCGATGCTGTTCGTACTGTCCGGGATCGTGATCTGGTTCTACGATTCCGGCGGATGGGGTATCAAACTGTTTGAAGCGATTCTGAAGTTCCTGGTGGGGATTGTGGTGATCTGTTTCTTTGGTGTGGTCATCAAGATGAGTGTCTCCACCAATGACCTGGACTGGGGCAAAATTCTGGCGGGATACATTCCCAATTTCAGCTTGTTTAACAATCCCTCTCCTGAATTCTCCGGCGTGTTATCCGAAGCCGGGAAATATGCCGAATACTGGAAAAATCTGATTGTCGGCAATCAGCAGAAGGTGATGATCACCGCTGCCGCCACTGCAGTCGGCATCAATATGACGTTCCTGTTACCCTACTCCATGCGGGCGAAAGGCTGGGATAAGGATTTCCGTGGTCTGGCGATGTTCGACCTGTCGACCGGGCTGTTTGTGCCTTTTGTGCTGGCAACCAGTTGCGTGGTGATTGCGGCTGCTTCCCAGTTTCATGCGAAGCCTGCAGCTGGTCTGTTGGGTGAAAAAGATGCCCAGGGCCAGGTGGTCCAGGCAGACCCCGGACTGCTGGGGCAGTATCATAAGCTGCTGGATAATCGGATCAAGACGGAAGTCTCTCCGGAAGAGTGGGACGCATTGTCAAAGGACTCCGAGGCACTGGCCCAGAAACGGGATGCACTCCCCCTGCCGGAACGCAAGCTGGCAGCAATGCTGGTGAATCGGGACGCCTTCCAGTTGGCCTCGGCCCTGAAGCCGCTGGCGGGAGAGACGGTCTCACAATTAGTGTTCGGGATCGGCGTGTTGTCGATGGCGGTTTCAACCATCATCATTCTGATGCTGATCAACGGTTTTGTGTTCTGTGAAATGCTGGGAGTCGAACCCAAAGGCATGTATCATCGAATCGGCTGTTTCATGCCGGCGATTACCGGTTCCATTGGTTCCTTCTTCTGGAAAGGGGATGCCAAAGCGTGGCTGGCGGTGCCGACTTCCATGTTCGGGATGGTGCTGCTGCCGATCGCTTATCTGACTTTCTTCTTCATGATGAATTCGAAACAGATCCTGGGAGAGCGGATTCCTACCGGGGGGAAACGAATCGTCTGGAACCTGGCGATGGGGATTGCTACCCTGCTGGCGACGTTCGGCTCACTCTTCAGTATCAAATCCAGTGGGTTTTCTACCTATGGATTTGCTGCACTGGGGGGCTTTGTTGCTCTGGCCCTGATCGTGCACTTTGTCCGTAAACCGGTTCCTGCGGAGCCCCCTGCGGCAGAATAGTAGACCAGAAAATCACAGATTTCAGTAAGGCAGGTTTTCCAGCGGGAGGCCTGCCTTATTTTTGTGAGGCCTGCTGCAGCTGTACGCGGTTGTCGGCATCCGAGTCGGTCTGCTTGCTGAAGAAGATCTTCGACGGACGGATCCGCAGACGTTGTGCCCAGAAACGGGCCAGGACTGACAGAGTGCAGAGACCATATTTGACGCAGCGGCGGAAGTTGATACTGGAGGCTTCCGGGAAATAGCGGACCGGAACCGGAATGTCACCCATGCGGAACTGGAAGTAAACCGCCTGTGCCAGGAACTGGCTGTCGAAGACAAAGTCGTCGGAGTTGCGTTCGAACGGAATTGTCTCCAGGACTTCCCTGCGGTAGGCGCGGAAGCCGCTGTGAAAATCCCCCAGGTTCTGACCAAGGGCGATGTTTTCGGTAATTGTCAGCAGGCGGTTGGCGATGTATTTCCAGGCAGGCATGCCACCGGCGAGGGCTTCCTGACGCGTGCGGATCCGTGAGCCCAGAACGACATCACAGATTCCCAGCTTGAGTAACTCAACGGCGATGCCCACGACGCGGCTGTCGTACTGATAGTCGGGATGCAGCATCACAACGTATTCGGCACCATGATCGAGGGCATACTGATAACAGGTTTTCTGATTGCCGCCATAGCCCCGGTTTTCTTTATGCTTGATAACGGTGAGCCCTTCCCGCAACGCGATGTCGATCGTGGCATCCGTACTGCCATCATCGACCAGGATGATTTCGTCGACGACGTCCTGGGGCAGATCGGCCAGAGTTTTAAGTAACGTCGGGGCGGCATTAAAAGCCGGCATGATGACGACTGTTTTACCGCTAGTTATTTGATTTTCCTGGGCTTGCTGTGGTTCCCGTAATGTCTCCGGCTGTGGAGCATAAGCCTGTTCAATTTCTTCCAGCAGTGGTTCCAGATTCTGAAACTGGGACATCATCTCGGCACAGTCAGGTGCGAGGACAGGTTCGGTGATTTCCAGGCTGGTGTCGGAACTGGTTTGTGATTTGAGCACGTTACTCTCCGGAGCGGATATGAAATGGGATGACTGCCTGAATGCAGTCTGGATAATGATCTAACCAAGCCTAGCTCACGATCTTCTCTCGACCGTGCAGGGAAATCGTGGGGCTCAGAGCGAACTGTGAAATGCTTCCGGTTACAACGATTCTGCCGGCTCTCGTGTCCGGCAGATCTGGGGACGTTGTCTAAAATCAACATTTTTCCCAAAGCATCTGCAAACGCCAGATCACAAACTATGTTTTGAATACGTGAAGCTCCATTCCCGTATTCTCTCTGAACTGGTGAATTTCCATGACAAGTCGCAAGCGAGTAGAACTGCCCTGGCAACTCTGGCAGGCCGTTAAGAGTCAGAAGATCCCGCTGGTCTCTCTGGCACTGGTGGTGCTGGTCAGTTACGGGGTGGCTGTGACTTTCGATTTTGTGAACTGGGATGATCCGTGGTATGTGATTGAGAATCCATTGATCAAGAGCTGGCAACCGGAGAATCTGCAGCAGGTGGCCACGAAAGTGGTGACACGTAATTATGCGCCGTTGACGATTCTTTCCTTCCTGATTGATCATACGCTGTATGGTTTGTGGGCCGGCGGATATCATCTGACCAATGTACTGCTGCATCTGGTCAATGTGGTTCTGGCTTACCTGCTGGTGACCCGCCTGAGTGGAAATCGACTGGTGGGCTGGGCGACGGCTGCGGTGTTTGCGATTCATCCGGTCCAGGTGGAAACCGTGGTCTGGATCTCCTCGCGTAAAGGACTGTTGTCGGGAGCTTTTATCCTGGCATCACTCTGGTACTGGCTTCGCAAAGAGCGGACTCTGGAGCAGAATACCTGCGGATTTGTCTGTTTCATCGGGGCCCTGCTCTCCAAGGCCCTGGCGGTAGTCGTGCCGGCGATTGTGTTCTGTTACGACTACTGGGTGGCGAAGGTGCCCTTCCGGGAAGCGGTCAAACGGCAGATCTTTCCGGGTTGTTGCGCCCTGTTGCTGCTGGTGATCACCATGCTGGCACAGACGAGTGAACTGGGAGGCGTGCGCGATCACTTCGGGATGAGCAAACTCGAACTTCTCTCCGTTGACAGCGTGATCATGTCGAAATACGTGCAGATGCTGGTCTGGCCTCAGACTCGTTCGGTGTTATACGACCCGCCTGTCACGGGGATTGGCGGGCTGGTCCTGCTGGCGGTGGTCTGCTGGCTGACGGCAGCGGTGCTGTTTGCACGGATGGGAAAACGGGAACCGCTGATTCTGTTTGCGGGAGCCACATTTGTGCTGCTCTTACTGCCCGTACTCAATCTGTTTCCCATTACCACATTGATGAATGACCGCTATCTGTATCTGCCCTGTATCCCGTTTTTCGGATTATTATTCAGCGGCGTCTATCAGATACTGGAACGACTTAAAGAACGAGTATTGATCGGATATTACGGCAGGCAACGTGTGTCCGGCTATCTGGTCCCGGCGGTGTTTGGCATCCTGGTGCTGGCGCTGGTCAGTCGTTTCAGTCTCCAGACCGAACAGTATCTGGGCGTCTGGAAGAACGGACTCAGCCTGTGGCAGTATACCTCTCGGCAGGTGCCCCAGTTGCCCGTGGTGCAAATTCAGCTGGCGAACAGCTATCACCAGCAGGGAGATTCCGCGCGGGCGGTCGCGATCCTCAGGCAGGCTCTGCGAGACACGGATCCGGATCGTCTGGATCAGGCGCGTATAGAGCAGAAGCTCAATGACTGGCAGTCGGACGATTAATTCGCATAGGCACGCGTTCATCTCTGCGGACAAGCTTGTACGATCGCTGTCGAATTATTTTTTGATGACTCAAAAATAATCGTCCGTTGCCGTTTCTCAACAGGGGAAAACGGCACTTTCCCGGTAATAGTTTGCGCGAACTTGAGCGTTTCTTTTATGAAACCGGTAAATATTATCCAGAAATCTTTTCTTTCTCTGCTTGACTGTTTTAACCCGTGACCTAGGTTTAGGTGTCAGCAGTTTGTTCCTGAAGATAAAAAAATGGAGCAGCTGCTCACAACAGAAATGACATCATACCGGAAAGCAATTTCTGGTTTTATATGAGTTCATTCTACACCAATATTTTTCTGCAATCGTTTTTTCGATTGCAGGAATCTGCTCTTCTAAGAGGGGGCATATTGGCCGCTTCTGCTGAGGACGTCACTCAGAGAGGCAATGTTTCGGGTGAGCTGTGGTTCATGACCATGGCTTGGTTGTTTTGTCGATGCATGTGGTTCATGACTCGACTCCAATTGGAAAGAAAGAGAGCAACAATGAAGAATCTGACAAAGAGCATCAAGAATTTCCTGGTTTCAGAAGATGGTCCTACAGCTGTTGAATACGCTGTAATGCTGGCTCTGATCGTGATCGTTTGTCTGACTGCCATCCAGGCTGTTGGTACAAACGCCAATGCGAAATTCGAAGCTGTTCGTGATGCGTTGACCTAATAGGGGCGACCTGTATCGCAACGAATTTAAGAGTAAATCGCTCAGTCGAACTTTTCGGCTGAGCGTTTTCTCGCGTAACGGGAGACTGAAATTCAGGGCCTCAGCCTGCCCCGGCAAAAAAATCCCCATGTGTTTCAATCACTGTTTGTAATTAAGGAGAGTGCAGTATGTTTCCGTTTTATGTTGATGCCCACCAGGCGGGAGCAGTTCTGGAGTTCATGATGATGATGATGATGTTCATTGTCTGGTTTACTTCTCTGCTGACCGGCAGCCGCTGCTAGTGTCTGAATCAGACCTGAAAGAGCATGTTGTCTGTCATGGTCCACACGCTTGCAGGCGTGCTGTTGAGACGTGGAAAAACCGTTGTTTTTTCAAGATATTCCCAGCTCTGCCTCGTTTGTGACCTAGACTGATTAATAAGAATACAACTGATCTCAGCTCAGAATTTCTGCCCTGCCCGGCAGTGAGATGCACAAGCAACAGATCACATTTGAGCTGTGACTAACTGACAAGAACTATCCCTCAGGAAATGCCTTGAACGGCATTTCACTCAGATTGAAATAAGAAAGGCCATATTGATGGATTGGCAACAGTTACTTCTCGAGAATTGGCATGTTAAGTTTGTTTCCATCGTCTTGATTTATGCTGCTTACATTGATGGTAAAGAACTGCGGGTTCCGAACTGGATTACCTATCCAATGGTCCTTTCCGGTCTGGTCTACATGACCTGGACCGGTGGTCTGGCCGGACTCGGCTGGGGCCTGCTGGGGATGGTGGTGGGGCTGGCGACACTGCTGCCGCTGTACAGTGTCGGGGGCATGGGCGCTGGTGATGTGAAACTGATGGCCGGCATTGGTGCCTGGCTGGGAGTCAAAATCACCTTCTATGCGTTCTGTGTGACCACCGTTGTGGGAGCCGTGATGGCAGTGGCCATGGTGCTCTACCGCAAGAGCTTCTACAAACACCTGGGACAGGCCATCATGATTCTGGACGAATGGCGTTCTGTAAAGAATCCCCGCGAACTGTCGCGGATTGCCAAAGATCGAAAGCCCACCATGTACCTTCTGCCGTACGGGATTCCGATCTGCATTGGATCAATCGCATACTTCTTCTATGCCGGACTACTGTAAGTCATCACAGGCAAAGCAAGTATGTGAAAATAGAAAAAATAAGAGTTGTGGGCTTCTTCGGTTAGCATGCTGAAGAGGCCGCTACAATCGGGATGATTATTTTAAACGATAAAATCGTTATAAATTGAAGCGATTACTCTCTCAGTGCCGATGTAGACCATGATGACAGAAATTCTTTTCTGTTGAACTGTGAAAGCAGTTACCCATCGGGTCAGTCACTTAGAGTCACAGTGCTCCTGGGAGCCTGTGAGAAACATGAGTGTCGCTGGATGTGTTTCTCTTTTACGGGTGACAGAAATGAAACTGAAGTCATTGATGATGTTGGTAATCGCAGTAGGCTGTGGTTTAGTTGCGATGTTGGGTGTCAGGCAGGTCCTGAACCGCGGTGATCAGAAGGAAGAGGTCAAGAAGGCAAATGTGCTGGTGACCATTGCTGAGATTGCTCCGGGGACTCCCCTGAATGAATCCAATGTGAAATTTAAATCATGGCCCATTGATCAGATACCAGAAGGTTCTGTCACAAAACTGGAAGAATATAAAGAGCGCTCTATTAAAACCCGGGCCGTTCCTGGCGAAATCGTGATGAAAGCGAAGCTCAGTGAACAAGGTGTAAGGGGCGCATCAGTTGAAATTCCAGATGGAAAACGGGTCTTTACGACATCGGTCGATATGACCAAAACACATAGTGGTTTAATACTCCCGGGTGACTTTGTTGATGTGTATGTGACATTCACGGCGCGAAAGCCACAGGGGGGTATGTCAACCATCACTAAAGTAATTCTAGAACGCGTCAAGATCTTTGCCACGGATCATCTCACGGACGTTGGGGGAACCGAAAGCAACCAGGTCAAATCCAAAAATATTTCGTTACTGCTCTCTCCCCGTGAAGGAGCAATGTTGAAGCTTGCTGAGAAAAAAGGAGAAGTCCACCTCGCTCTGCGGTCGCAGTCAGACGATTCTGATACCGAAGATGTGCAGTTTGACGATCAGGAACTGGCTGAAGTCTTTTCGATTGATGGCAGCGAGTATCTGGACGATGGTGAAGAGACACAGGGAGATGTAAAGCAAGACCAGCAGCCGGTCGCTGAAAAAGAGAAGGAATCAAAATCGGCGAAAGCATTTCTGGATGAACAGCAGGAACCCCAGATGATGACCTCCGCGGAAGCGAATGTTGAGCCGCTGGAAGAGGAAAAGAAGATGTGGCAGATTGAGATTTTTTCAGGAGAAGAAAAGATTGTTCAGGAAGTAGAACTGCTGGAAGAAGAGCTGGATGACCAGCAGGCAGCCCTGAAAAATCTGTGGGATTCATTTACTAAAAGACAAAAGCAGAAAATCAACTGAACTGTGAGTCCCCTGCTCTGTTTTAAGGAGTGGGGGTTTGGCTGCCGGGCAGTACGCCTGGCAGACATAAAATGATAACTGACTCTACTGTTAAAAAAGTAAGGGGCACGGATGCTGGCCTTCAACAAATGCTTAAAAGTGAATCGTTTATCTTTGTGTCTGGCACTGGTGATTAGCCTGATCAATGCCAGAGCATACTCACAGGGCGAGCAAGCCGTTCCGCCCGGGGCCAGTGAGCCGGTCGTCCAGGTTACATCCGAGCAGATGAAACTGGAAGTGACCGAGAAGTTCTCCAAGATTCTCAAGTTTCCCGGTAAGATCAAACGCGTCGACGGTTTTGACCCGACGGTGTTGAATGTGACTGCCCTGACTCCCAACGAGATTCGGGTGCAGGCACTGATTCCGGGAGTCACCACGCTGGTGATCACTGACGAAAACGGAAAAATCTATTCCGTTGAGACTTTTGTCAGCGGAGATGCCCGCCATCTGCAGGCCTATCTGAAAGAGCTCTTTCCCCGTTCTTCCGTGACCGCGATCAAAGTTCAGGACTCTGTCGTCTTGCGTGGCTGGGTGACTGAGCCAGAAGCGATCACCGAAATGGTGGAGATCGCAGAACAGTTCTTCCCCAACGGCGTGTTGAATCAGATGAAGCTGGCTGGGGTGCAGCAGGTTCTGCTTAAAGTCAAAATCATGGAAGTCCAGCGTTCCAAAATCCGACAACTGGGTGTGAACTGGCTGTTCCTGAATCAGTCGGGTTACGTTTACAGCAATCCCGGTTCCCTGGTGCCTCTGACGGGAATCTCTGTTCCCTTTGGTGGCCCTCCGGCTCTGACCGCATCCCAGAAGCTGCTGGGGAATGCGACGATGGGCTTTGGGCTCGTTGGCGACAACAGCATTTTTCAGGCATTCATTGAAGCATTGAAGCAGGAAGCACTACTGAAGATTCTGGCGGAACCGGAACTGGTTACCACCAGCGGACGTCCGGCTAACCTGCTGTCCGGTGGTGAATTTCCGATCCTCGTTCCGCAGAGTCTGGGTACCGTGACCATCGAATGGCGTGAGTTTGGTGTCCGTATGGAAGCGGTACCGATCGTGCTGGGGAATGGCCGGCTGCGTCTGGAAGTCCAGCCGGAAGTCAGTGAACGTGACTTTTCCAATGCGGTGCAGGTCTCTGGAACCACGGTTCCCGGTCTGACCGTTCGCCGGGCCAATACGGCTGTCGAAATGAACTTCGGTGAGACCATGGTGATTGCCGGACTGATCTCCAGCCGTAAGACGGCAGAGACTTCCAAGACTCCCTTCCTGGGCGAACTCCCAGTGGTGGGTGCGGCTTTCCGCCGGGTTCGCTACACCGAAGGAGAAACGGAGCTGGTGATTATGGTCACGCCGGAACTGGTTTCGCCTCTGAAATCCGGTCAGATTCCTCCGGGTGGACCGGGACGGTTTACTGCAACTCCGACCGATCGCGAGCTGTACGGGGATGGTGTTCTGGAAGTGCCCAGCTATGGGGATAAGTGCCCTGACTGCCGCTACACGGTTCCCGGACCGATCAGCCCGGAATCGATGATGCAGATGGACGACAATGTCTTACCGCCGGCTTCGAAGTCTCAGATGCCGCCACCCCCTGCTCCGCCGACGATTCAGTCTGAAGTGATTCGCAAGCCCGCGATGACTCCGGAAGAAGTCACAGCGTTACAGGAACAGCAGAAGATGCAACAGGTACCGGCAAAACCGGCAGCAGGCCCACAGGGGATGAAAGTTCCCGATCTGACCGAAACTTCAAAGAGTCAGTGGAAGGCAAAGCAGAAGCCGACGAAGCCCGCACCAGCACCCAAACCAGGGGTTTTAAGTACACCATCTCAAGGTCAGCCTGGTTTAATTGGACCGGGGGGCTAGAAATAATTTAAAACCCGCCCCCGCTCTGATTCGATAATAAAGAAATCAGACGAGAAAATTCAAACCTTAAGCAGAAGTGATCACTTATGAGTGGAGTTGTTCGATTATCAATCATTGATCCGAATGAGACAACGCGCAATGAGCTGAAGAACATGCTGATTGGTGTGGATATGGTCTGGCTCGAGGCGGAATGCAGCCGCTACGAGTTCTTCACCGAAGTGGTTTCGCAGACCAAGCCGGACATTGCATTAATTTCCCTGGATGCCAATCCGGAATTGGCGCTGAATCTGATCGCTCAAGTGACGCGCGACCTGCCGAGTTGCAGTGTGATTGTGGTCAGTAGTTCTCAGGAAGGCAGCCTGATCCTGCGCGCGATGCGCAATGGCGCCAAAGAATTTCTGGGTTTCCCCCTGGTGCTGGAAGATTTTCTGTCGGCTCTGAACCGGATTCAGATGTCTTCCGGAAAAACGGAGGGAGGAGAACACAAAGCACCTCGCTCCAGCCAGGTAATCACGGTTGCGGGTGTGAGTGGCGGCGTGGGCTGTACATCACTGGCAATTAATCTGGCCTGCTGCCTGGCGAGTAACGAACATAACAGCGTGGCAGTGATCGATCTGGATCTCGCGCTGGGAGACACCGATGTCTGGCTGGATATCATTCCGGACTACACGATTCAGGATGTGGCAGAAAATATTTCCCGGTTGGATTATTCGCTCTTGAAGCGTTCTCTGACCAAGCATAACTGTGGTGCCTTTCTGCTGCCCCGCCCCGTGCAGATGGATATGTCAATGCAGATCTCAACCGAGGTGCTGCGGCGAATCATTGCCCTGTTGCGGGCGACTTTCACCCACCTGGTGATCGATGTCAGTAAGAGTTATAACAGTCTTGACCTGGCAGCGATGGAACTGTCTGATTCCGTTCTGCTAGTCGCGCAGCTCGATCTGCCCTGCCTGCGCAATGTGGTGCGACTTTCCCAGTTTTTTGACAATCATGATCAGATTGCTGATAAGCTCAAAGTCGTGATGAACCGACTGGGACTGGAAGACACACAGATCAGTATCAATAAGGCACTGGAAACCATCGGACGCGAGATTTTTGCCCAGATTCCCAACGATTACGCAACAATGGTTGAATCCCGGAATAACGGGGTCCCACTGGTGATGCAGGCACCTAAAGCCAAGCTGACCCGGACCATTATGGAACTGGCCTCCCATGTTGGTGGAGAGAGTCTGTCTGCGGAAGAAGATTCAGTGGCCAAAAAGAAGAAGAGTCTGTTCGGTTTCCTGAATCATTCCAAATAGGTTCGCAGCCACCAGCTTCAGGCATCCAGATCGAGATGCGTTCCCAGTGTGCCATCCGCGTCGGGAGTCCGGCGGGAAGCTTCCTCTTCGGTCGCCTGCTGGTCATCGCTGTGGGCGGAGTCCTCTTCATCGTAGCCCAGCGGCATGCGGCCATCGGCGTCACGATCTCCCGATTTATCCGCGTCTCCGACATCGTGTAACTGATGGTCGGTGATTTCCTGCTGGGTGATTTCAGCATTCCGCTGTGCCGAGTCTGCTTTCTGTTTGTCGGCCGTAGCGTCGCTGCGCTGGGCACCGGCAAAGGAACTGTTGAGATTGACGGCACCGGGATTGATCGAACTCATAACGACAGATCCTTCAACTGAGGGAGAGCAAAGCTCACATCAGGTGGAATCTCTACAGCAACATTTTCTCAAGCATGCGGAACGTACTGTCTGTGGATGCTGTGAAAATGTCAAGAGCGATTTGTCAAAACGGCGTCTATGCGTTCAGGGGCATGGTGCTGCTTTATTGCTGCGCCTTCCAGGAATTCAGTAACAGATGGGCCTGGCCCTGGTGATGCGGTTCGTGCCAGCAGACGATCTGTAATGCCATCTGGTTCGTCCAGCCACGCTCGCTGAGTCCGGCGGGAATGGTATCCAGATCCGCCTCGGTAATCTGCGAGATGGCATCCAGCAGATTTTTGCGGGACTCGCTCAAGACGGAACGAATGGTATCGATGGTGGGGAGCTCATCACTGGCTGTACTCCCCTTCTGGTACAGGTCAAACCACTCTGTCAGGGATGAGTCCGTCGTTCGGAGTCGTTGCGAGGCGAACAGCTCCTCAGTGATGCCCAGATGCATGATCTGCCAGGCGATGTGAGCCCGCTGGGGACCGGGGCGGTGTCCCAGGGCACTGGCCGGATCAGGCAGTTCACTGATTTCATCGAGTAATTTAAGCGTCATGACGCGGTTGAAGTTCAGCAGTTCCGGGATCGTGGCAATATCGATACTCATTTTCTGTTCACCCTGTTGTTCTGACGGTGTGGCGGTTGTCAAATTCTTTGCTGGATTGTATACCTCACGGTCTACATCGGAAAAGGGCCTGACTATAATATCAGCCAGAAGTGCACGAGATTCGAAACGGGCCTGGTTTCGAGCCGGTCTCGACAGTGAACAGATCATTTTTTGCGTTAGATAAGGATACTGCCTGACATGGGAGTCTTGGCAGAAAGATACCAGCGTAGTCTGGACTTTCTATTTGGTCGTCTCAATTATGAACGGATGGGGAGTAGCAAATATTCCACCAAAGATTTCAAATTGGGCAGAATGCAGGAGTTTCTGGAACGCCTGGGGAATCCACAGACGCGCGTGCCCACAATCCATGTCGCCGGGACCAAGGGGAAAGGCTCTACCTCTGTCATGATGGCAGAAATGCTCTCGGCTGCCGGTTATCGTGTGGGATTATTTACGTCTCCCCATGTGACCTGCTACGAGGAGCGGATTCTGGTGAATGGTCAGCAGCTGGAACCGGAAGAACTGGTGGAACTGGTGACGGAACTCTCCGAGGTCGTCTTGCAGCTGGATCAGGAGTCCAAGGGTCTCAGTCCGACTTTTTTTGAGCTGACCACGGCGCTGGCCTGGATGCAGTTCGCCCGCCGGCAGGTGGATTTCGCAGTGATGGAGGTCGGACTCGGCGGCCGCCTGGATTCTACCAATGTCTGTGCACCACTGGCGACCGTGATTACAAATATCAGCTACGACCATACTGCGCTGCTCGGTAACACAATTGAGCAGATCACCCGGGAGAAGGCAGGCATCATTAAACCGGGAATTCCCGTTTTCAGTGGTGTGACACAGCCGGAGGCAATTGCCGTACTGGAGGAGATCAGCCTCGAAAAACAGGCACCGCTCTATCTGTTACACCGTGATTTTGCTGGTGAGCAGCAGGATGTTGCCGGGGAGCCGATTCTGGCAGCTGGTTCAGGTCTGCCCTGTCAGCAGATCCAGGTAAAGACTCCCTGGTCGGTGCTGGAACAGATTCCAGTGAGCCTGCTGGGAACGCATCAGGCGATCAATGCCACCCTGGCGGTGACCGTCCTGGATTATTTGCGCCACCAGGGAACCGAGATGCCTCTGGAGCAGTTACGTAAAGGGATGATCGATTTGAAATGGCCAGCACGGATCGAGGTGGTCCAGAAGCAGCCACCGGTCGTGCTGGATACAGCCCACAATGGTGCTTCGATCGAAGCTCTTGTCGAGACCCTGGCCGCCGGTTTTTCCGAACCGGACCGTGTGTTGATCTTTGCGGTAACGCGGGACAAGGACGTGAAGGAGATGCTGCGGACGCTGCTCCCGCATTTTCAGACAGTCATTTTGACGCAGTACCTTTCTAATCCGCGGCGGATCCCAGTAGAAGAACTGCATGAAATTACCAGGGAAATTCAGCGAGAGATCGGGAATGAGTCGGACCTGTTGGTAACCACGAGTCCTGAAGCGGCCTGGCTGCGGGCCCGGTCAGAAGCGACGGAGAAAACGTTGATCTGTGTGACAGGGTCTTTCTTTATCGCAGCCGAAATGCGGGAACTGCTGCTGGGAACAACCGATGAAGTGCTGATGTCTGGCTCGTGCTAGACCGCCCTGCCGGGCTCAGGCAGATCGCCTCGGACTGTCCGTCTCCGAGCGCAACAAAAAAGGGGAAAGGAAACAGAGTTCCCCTTCCCCTTCAGATGCTCAGTCGACGGTTATGGTCCCACACGAATGGGATTCCGTTTTCGTTTCTTTTTCTTATCCTTTTTGGAGGGAGCCATCATCTCTCCTTCCAGACCGGCGAAGTCCGCGCTCATGCCGCCTTCCAGGCCGAAATCCATGCCGTCGGTCGGTGCTGTTTCGCGGGCTTCGGTGGCTTCTTTCACCCATTCGAGGCTCTTGCGTTCGCGACCGAACCGTGCCTTGACGGTTTCATAATCCTGAGAAGCGGCTGCTGGAAGTGACGTTTTCAGGTTTCCGAAGTTATCCACGATGATGGCTTCTGCATCAATGGGCAGATTGCCGCGAGTATTGGCTGGCAGGTTGAGGTCCGGGTGGTCTTCCAGGCGAATGGAAGGCGAAGAGACCGCATCAACCAGATAGTTCTGCGTGTCAAATTCGACCGTGGCTTTCTCATCGAATTCTTCTTTGGCAACATCATACAGTTCTGTGACCTGCTCACCGCCGATTTCATCACCCACGGCTGTTTTCAGGAAAGAATGGATGGTCGTACCGGTTTTGGGATACCACTGAAAGACTTCAAAGTTGGCGGTAGTCCCATTGATGCCGCGAGGAGGCTTTACATTCTGCAGATAGTAGTGCACGTCTTCTTCAGCGGTGACAGCGGCTGTCTCGTTGCTCCAGGGAGTCATACGTGTTTCCCCTTCAGCCACAGCAGGCAGAACCACTTCTTCAATCGGCCGTTGATAATTGGGGTTACGCACGACCAGTCGGACGCGATACTTGTAAGTGTCGCCGGGGTGGAGGTCAAAATCGAAGTAGCGGAACAATAACAGGCGGCCGGCAGCGGTGACGTTCGCTTTCAGCTTCTGAATGAATTTCTTCTTATCGAATTCTTCACCAGGACGCTGCTGTTGCTGCATGGAATCGACCATGCCATCGAGGACGTTATCCATTGCTTCAGGCTGGCTGCCGTACATGAAGTCGCTGCGGATGCCCCGCATGTCGAGCTGCAGTGTGGAGAAGCCTTTCTGTTTTTCCTTGAAGACACGTTCGCTGGCGTGGGTTTTCTTGTACTGATCCAGGAAGCGGCGGTTGATTTCCAGTTCCTGTTCGATTTCTTCCTGGCTGAGTGTGAAATTTTCCACACGGGGATGAGTGGCGACCTTGTACCAGAACCCGGCGATCCGGCTGGGCAGCGGCATGGTAAAGACACGGTCGGTAATCCCGGTGTTAACGACTTCCGGATCAAAGTCGGAACTTTCATTCAGAGTATCAATGGCAACCTGGATGTCGACCTTTTCCCAGGGACCTGCCCAGGGATCGTTGCCGGAAACTGCTTTTTTGCGTTCCAGTTCGAAGTCCAGGAATTCCAGGATCTTGCCGGTCTGCATGTTCTGCAGCGAATAGGCATCTCCCAGGGAGCGTTCGAGTTTATCCTGCTGAGTGGCCAGGTCAAAGACGCCACGGACAGCGATGAACCGCAGACCGCGGCCTTCACGGGCGGGGCCGGCCATTCCCATGCCGCCTTCCATGCCCATCATGGCAGGGTCTTCTGGCAGCCCCCCTGCAATATCGCCGGGGACCATGCCCGGGTCATAACTACCGGGGCCAGCGGCCATCATTTCAGCTTCGCCGGGAATGGTGCCGAAGGTCAGACCTGAAGAGACGCCGGGGGCACCTGCCATGCCTTCCATACCCCCCACACCGGCGGTGCTACGGCGTTTGAAAGCATCGTATTCGGGTTCATCTGGTTTCTTCTTTTCCGTTTCAGCGCCAGCCTTAGCACTGTCTGATCCTTCGGTGGCGGCTGCATCTACCGGACGGGTCATCATGATGAAGCGTCCGTAGGAGGCAACCAGCTCTTCCACAGGCAGCCAGTCCACTTCTTTGGCACGTTCTTTTTTCGCATAGATCGGCCGATCCAGCTCTGTGGAGTAGACATACGGGGCGACCGAAACTCCTTCGATCATCAGTTGCCGGACTTTTTCCCGTAAATCATCCTGCTTGAGGAATTCTTTCCGTTTGTCTTCCGGCCACTGGCTGTTGGCAACCATTGCTTCGGAAGTATCCACCTTCTGGTTTAATTCCTGGGGCGTCCGTTGTTCGGTCGTCCATTTCGAGGTGAAGATGGCGAATACTACAAACAATGCAACGAAGCCCAATACGATTTTTTCCGCATGGTTCACTGCAAATTCTTTGTAATTCATTCCTTTGAGATTGGACATCAGGTTTTTCACGGGACCTTCTCCGTTAAGTGAGTTTTACTGTCTCTGATTAACTTCAGGTTCAGATCATTCTTGTACTACTGGTTTCCAGCTGGTTCAGAGGGCGTTGCGTTCTGAGGGGGCTGGTTTGTATCTGGTTGTGTTCCTGCGGCAGGTTGTCCTGCAGGGGGACTGTTCGTATTGGCGCCCGGCTCCGCGGGATTACTTCCCGGTTGTGCTGCAGGCGGTGTTGCCGGCTGGCCAGGAGTCGTTCCCGGTGTTTCCTGGCCGTTCGCTGCAGGCTGACTGGCACCGGGGGCAGCCGGTGTTTCTGTCGCGGGAGTATCTGCTGTCGCTGCAGGATCGGCCTGTTGACCGTCAGGATTTTCTCCCGGCTGACCGGCAGGCTGCTGGTTGCCATCATTCTGGGCAGCTTCTTCTGATCCTTCCGGGGGAACATAAGGTTTGTAGAGTGTCATCAGTCCGGCAACGGTAACGACTGCCAGTTCCGGATCATTCAGGGCCGCATCGAGCAGACTGCGGTTTTCTGCGCCGGGCTGGAGCCCGCCAGAAATGCCACCCGTTTCGGCTTCAAAGCCAAAGCCACCGGCCCCTCCTGCAGCGGGGCCAAAGTCATTGCCGCCAAAACCGGAATCGGCATTAAAGCTTTCAGCGCCGCCAGAGCCACCCATTCCTCCCCGCATGGCGCCGCCGCCAGTGTTGGAAACGATGGGACTCATATTGTCATCAAACATGGAAGCACGCTGGACCCGGACAATTTTTGTAGGCCAGGGCATGCTGCTTAACGAAGCCAGCAGGTCGGGCAGTTTAGAAGATTGAATCGTGGCTTTGAGGTAGAAAGCCCGGGTTTTGTAGGGGAGCTCTTCTTCTTCGTTGTAATAACGCTTCAGGTTTTGTGATCCGCCCATACCGCCGCTGCCGCCTCCCAGGCCGCCGACCATTCCCATGTCTTCAGCGGGCATTTCGCCGCTCATACCGCCGTCGCCACCTCCGGCAGAGCCGTCCACATCGTTGCCGAAGATTTTAACCAGATCCATATCGACATCGACTGAGATACCGCCGGCTTTGCCTCCCTCCATACCAGCAGTCATACCTCCACCGCCGCTGCCGCCGCTGCCGCCGCCGAACATGCCACCGCCACCGGCCATCATCTCAGGGTCCATGCCCTCCATCCCTTCCATGCCGCCACCAGCGGGAGCACTGCCGTCATCGCCGGGGGTTCCCCCGCGCAACTGCAGCACCGTGATCTGGCGAACAGGAGCTTCACTGATGTTAGCGGCTCCTTTATTGACTTTGGCGATCGCTTCGAGGATGGAAGTGGTCAGCCAGATGTCTTCCTGCGCATTCCACATCTCTTCCGAGGTGGGGGGCAGCGTTTGCCACTTGGACAAGGGGACGTGGGGGAGTACCTGGACTTTGAGATCGACTGTTCCCGTTCCCTCTCGCATGTCGAAAGGGTTGACTACTTTGTGCGCCCGCATGACTTCAAATTTGTAGGCACTGCGGTAGAGGTTGAGTGCTACGTTGTTGATCGTACCACGATAAGGAGTTTTTTGTTTATCCAGTTCGGCCTGGATTGAGGGAGGCCAGACAAACAGCTCTTTCTGCTTTTCCCAGACGAATTTTTTAGAAGTGCCGATGTAGTTCTCTTTTTGTTTATTGATTTCCCGGAGAGCACTGGACCAGGTGTCATTCGGCGGGTTCGGCTGGATCTGGGCATCGGTGAAGGCTTTATCGATGGCGGTTTTACGCTCATCGATCTCCTTAGCCAGGCTGCCTGTAGCCATGCTCCAGCCTACCACTGGCAGGATGAGTGCGATGAACAGGATAATCCAGAATTTATGAGTAATCAGAGGTTTCAATTTATCCATTGTGGTTTCCTCTACACTCCGAAGAGAATCAATATGTTTTCAGTTTGACATGAACTTCAATGTTGTTCTGACGACAGTTTCAGCTGTTGTCGACGCTTATGCGGGAGGCGCTTCACCACCTTCAGAAGGTGTTTCTCCCCCCTCAGCGGCTGGTGCTTCAGGAGGATTTTCCTGACGTTCCAGTACCGGCGTTGGTTTCCAGATAAATTCCAGTTTGAATTTGGTCTGCTTCAGCGGGATCATTTTCGTTTCTTTTTCAGGACGAACCCGCGGACGAACTCCGGAGCGTCCCATGGGACCCATCGGAGCAGCGCCGAACCCGGCATCCTCTCCGGGGAGAGCACTCATGCCTGGTCGTGCACCCAGGCCGGCGAAACCGCGGTCCATGCCGCCGTCCATACCTCGCGCTCCCGGAGGTTTCCCATAGGGATAGTATTTGAAGGGGTCGACTCGGTCCTCGAGGATCACCGCGTGAGAGATCCCCATTTTGCGGACATCCACCTCTTGAGAGTTCGGGTTTTTGACGGTCCAGGACTGCAGGTTCTTGAGCAGGGTGTCGTGGACGTATAACACACCTACACCCGTGGGTTTTGACTCATCGTTATGGTAATGCACGCCGGTCAGAGTGAAGACATAGCCTTCGCCTTCGGGCGGTGTATTCTGATCGATGGGAGACATCGTCGGTTTGACACGGGGCGAGAGTTTCTCAAACCATTGTGCCAGATCCTTGTGATGCGCGACGGTGATCCCGGGCAGTTTGATGCGATTGCTTTGGGCAATCTGTTCGTTGTCGATTTCATCACCGACATCGCGGGGCAGACATTCATCAATGGCTTTGTAAACTTCGAGCCAGTCCTCACGCGTGTCGAGGTTCCAGACGAGTTTGTTACCGTTTTCGACCAGGGTGGTAAACTCTCCTGCGGCAGAGTCGTAGTCGGTTTTATAACGACCAACCTCCCCGGTGAGGTTACTGACTTTCGTTTCTGCTTCGCCGAAACGATCTTTACTGACAGAATTGGCAACGTTACTGTAACCGACGGCTGAGATACACAGGCCGACCATCAATGCGGCAGCGCTGACCACTGCCCACGGTTTTTTGCGGCGAATCTTACGGGCCGTCGCGATTTCCGGTGGCAGGAGCGTGGTGCGAATCGTGGTCTGTTTGAGTGCCTGCAGGGCAATTCCGTAGGGCACCGTAAAGGTGAGGATGTTATCCTGGAACAGAGGTTCGTTTAACACGGCATCCCCGACCAGTCCCTGGAAGTCATCCAGACGTTCGACTTCGTACTGCAGGTTCTGCTGCAGGAATTTCTGCAAGCCGGCCAGCTTGAAGCCGTTCCCGGTGCCGTAGACTTTGGAGATCTTGGCGTCGCGGTTCACACTGGAGAAGTAACCGATGGAACGCTGAATTTCAGAGACGTATTCGTTGAAGACCGGACGCAGTGCCTGGAAGACAGCACGGGGGTCTTCGGAGCGGGTTGCATTACATTTGAGGTGTTCGGCCTTGGCAAAGGTGAGTTTCATTTCCTTGGTCAAAGCACGAGTGAAGTGGTTGCCGCCGATCGGAACGTTGCGGATCCAGATTTTGCTGCCGTTGGTCACCATGAGCGTGGTGCTGTCGGCTCCCATGTCGACGACGATGGATGACTCTTCCGGGTTTCCTTCGAAGTCCTGATTGAGACGCATGCCGAGGGAATCGTAACAGAGCGTGTTGTACAGACCCAACGGAGCGATCTGGATCAGTTCGACTTCGACTTTACGGTCGATAAACGGTTGCAGGGTTTTCAGGACCTGGTCGCGTTTCATGGCGAAGATACCGACTTCGGCATCCAGCATGTAGCCCCCCTCTTCAATACCGCCTCCCAGAGGCTGGTAGTCCCAGATGACATCTTCCAGGGCGAAAGGGATCTGCTGCTTGGCTTCATATTTGACAATTTCAGGAACACGGTTGGACTGGACCGGCGGCAATTGAATGAAGCGTGCCAGTGAAGTCTGCCCCGGTACACTGATGGCGATCACGTCTCCCTTGATTTCATTGCGGGAGAGGAAGGTATCCAGTGCCTGGCTGATTAACTCATCCGGAACCGCATCTGGCTGGCTGAGAATTTTGGGATGCGGAATATAGTCGAAGGCAACCGCGATTACCTGATCAGCGGCTTCTGCGTACCGCAGTCGGATGGCCTTTAAACCGGCCTGTCCAATTTCAATGCCCCAAACAGCTTGATTGTCTGCCATGTGTCTGGTTACTCCTGCTACCTGGTCGAACGGGAATCTGTTCGATCAGAGTGCTTGCGAATCGTGTTGCGAAATTGATTGTACGAGGTGAATTTCCGCCGCCTGTTTGAGAGAGCTTGTTCAGGAAAACGGAAGTATCAGATATCAGTTATTTCTATAGAGACAGGTCAGGAAAAAATCGATAGAGATAATTCCCTAACATAAGGCTATCACAGGGTTTTGCCTGAAGTCAATGAAATATCGATATTTGCATTCGACTTCATCAAATTTTATCATTCTACTCCCTGTAACTGGAAGCCCGAACCAAGGTCAAAACTGACTGATTTCGTGCCTGTCAGATGACCTGTTTTTCTGCCTCTCGCTTTGTTGGACGGATCCCTGGGGGCGAAAAGTTCCCGCAAAGATCATTTTTCGTACGATTTTTCCAGAATGATTGCTGGATTTCAGGAGTCGGAATAACACAGAGTCGTTCAGAATCTGCTAGTGAGCCTGAAAAACAGGGCTGTGTTTAAGTATTGTTTCAGCATCCATTTGGGATTTCTGGTACCTGCAGGAATCTGTGCTATGGATACTCAGTACCAGTTTACGTATGCTAATTGGCCGTAACCGGCTGTGTCGTCACACAGCTCTGCGGTTGATCCTCGATTGTTTTTTCTTCTGTAAAGTATTGCAGTGAAATGACATACAATGATATTGTAATTTTGATTCCCTGCCACAGTCTGGATGATTTTCCAACTGAGCTGGATGAAAAAGAAGCAGAGAGTCTGCTGAATGCGTTTGCTGTGGCCTGGCATCCAGAGCTGCTGGCCTCCACGCGGGTGATTCCCAGCTGGCACCGTTCCGATGAGCCACCTCAGTTTCTGGCTGATCGTCTGTTGCTGGTGCCCAAGACTTCTGAAGACTGGTTGCCTTACGGCTGGATTGAGGAAGCAGAAGCCAACGGCGCGACCGTAGTCAGCGGGAAAATTCAAAGGGACGAATATACAGCAGCGGCGCTGGCTCCCCTACACTCCACTGACGAAGCACCGGAAGCAGATGCAGCTGAGACCGGACCTGCATCGGCCGTGGAGATCTCGTCGGAACTGGTGGCTGATTTTTATGCGCTGGGGTTCTGTTATATCCAGCTGGAGCTGCTGACGCGGTGCATGCATCACTTCAGTAGCCTGGATGAAGCGACGATTCAGCGGGAAGCAATTGCTGCCGCGGATGCAGCACTGGCGAATGACGAAGAAGCAGCCCGGGCCCACCTCAAAGCCTGTTTTGAAGTGTTACTGGAGAACCGTGAGCGGTTCTACCCGATTGACTGTTACCTGATCGATCTCTGCCTGGTGGCTCCGGAATGGGCCAATGACAGCCTGCAGGCCGCGATTGCTGATGAACAGCCTCTGAATCTGTTGATCACCGCACAGGACCTGGAAACGGTTGCAGAACAGAATCCGGAACTGATCAGCGTTCTGAAGAAGAGCTGCGAAAACCTGGAGACGGAAGTGATCGGTGGTGAGCAGGAAGAAATCGCGACCCCCGTGATCGCCGTGGAATCTTTGATCTGGCAGTTACAGGCGGGGACCGAGACGATCCGCGAAATCTCTGGACGCGCACCGACCACCTGGGCCCGCCGCCGGTTCGGACTGGCCTCCTTGCTGCCGATGCTTCTGCATCGTTCGGGTTTTCACTCCGCCCTGCACCTGGTGCTGGACGACGGGGTTTATCCGGATTATGAACAGAGCAAGATACACTGGGAAGGAGCGGACGGCACGATTCTCGACGCCTATTCCCGGATTCCGATGTCAGCGGAAGGGGCTGCGAGCTACCTGCGGTTTCCACAGCGGATGGCGGAATCGATGGAAGAGGATCAGGTCGGTGCCCTGATGTTTGCCCGCTGGCCAGAAGTGAAATCACCGTTTTATCAGGATCTGAAACGCATCCATCGCTATGCGCCGGTGCTGGGTAGCTTTGTCCTGTTAAACGACTTTTTTCAGAACACGGAATCCTCGGGACGACATTCTTCCTATGATGCGCGCGAATATCTCTCGCCCTTTTTAAGCCAGCTGGTGGCGATGCGGAAGCCGGATCCCCTGAGTCGCTTCATCGATTATTTCCACAGGCATGATGAGTTCACCGCCGGTCGCTGGTTCCAGACAGTCGCGCAGGCGATTTATGGTAAGCCCATTCAGGAAGCGGCACTGTGCAAGCTGGAAGAACAGATTGAACACGCACACCCCGATGCAGAAGAAGCGACGGTTCAGGCTGCGAGTGAAGCGCTGGCCGGTTTTCATGAAGCGGGTGTGAGTCAGCTGTCAGAGATCATTCTGCAGGGAGCCGACCCAGCACAGTCGGGCGTATTGTTATTGAACTCGCTCTCATTCAATCGTCGTGTGGTGGTTGATCTGCCGGACTTTCCCCATGAGCCGGAGGCGCGAGATTACATCAAAGCGACCCAGTTCGACGAACAACGCAAAAAAGCAGTGGTGGAAATTCCGGGAGCCGGCTTTGTCTGGCTGCAGCCCGGGAAGTCTCCGGCCCCTACGGTGAAAAGCAACGTCCCGATTGCCGAGCCGCTGTTGTTGCGAAATGAATTCTTCGAAGTGCACATCCACGAGGAGACGGGGGGCATCGCGCAGATCAAGGAATACGGACGCAAGCCGAACCGGCTGAGTCAGCAGCTCGCGTATCGCTTCCCCTATCAGCGGAATATCCCCCGCCCCGATCCCCTGGGGGACTGGGACGAGAAAACGCCGTATGCCGCGATTCGCGGTGTGCAGGCGGAACTGACGTGTGCCGGCCCGGGAATGGGAGAAATCGTCACGACCGGGGAGTTGTACGACCAGGTCAGCGGGAATGCGCTGGCGACGTTCCGACAGACCTTTCAACTGTGGCGGGGACGTCCGATTCTCGATTTAAAGATCGAACTGAACGCGCAGGTAAAGCCTGAAGGAAATCCCTGGGATCACTATTATGCATCCCGTTTCGCCTGGGGAGACAGCACTGCGTCTTTGACACGGTCGCTGCTGGAAAGTGCCCACGCGTTTCAGGGAGAGCGGTTTGAAGGACCACATTATTTCGAAATCGCGGAGGGCGAAGAACGGGTGACGATTTTGAATCACGGGCTCCCCTTCCATCGCAAAACCGGTCCGAGAATGCTCGACAGCATGCTGGTGGTGGAAGGAGAATCACGCTGGGAGTTTCAGTTTTCGATTGCCCTGAATCAGAATTTCCCGATGCAACTGGCCCGCAACGTAATGGTGCCGGCAGGTCAGTTTTCCAGTCCCGCAGGTCCGCCCCGGATGGGAGATCAGGGCTGGCTGTTCCATGTGTCGACGAGCAATGTGCAGATCACCCGGGTGATGGATCTGAAACAGGATGAGTCCAATGGCGCGCGATCCCGCAATGGATTTGCCATCCGCCTGATCGAGACCGAAGGCGTGCATCGTTCGATTAAACTGCGGTGTTTCAAAACTCCCGTGAGTGCCCGGCAGCGCGATTTTCATGGCAAAACGGTGGTCGAACTTCCCATAGAAGAGGATGCGGTGCTGGTGGAAATGTCACTCTATGAAATTGCCGAGATCGAAATTTTCTTTGAGGAGTCGCACTGACAGATGATCGTGACAATTGATGGTCCCGCAGGTTCGGGCAAAAGTACCGCGGCGCGGGGCCTGTCTCAGCGGTTGGGCTTCGAATTCCTGGATACAGGCGCCATGTATCGGTGTGTGGCCCTGGCGGTGCTGCAGCGGGACATCGATCCGGCAGACGAACAGGCGGTGGTTGACGTGAGCCGGCAGATCCGCATTTCTTTCTCCGAATCGCATGTGATCCTGGATGGTGCGGATGTGACCCAGGCGATCCGGACCGCTGCGGTCACGGATGCCGCATCGCAGGTGGCGCAATACCCCGCGGTCCGCGAAGCGCTGGTCTATCTGCAGCGACAGGCAGCGGAAGGTGTTGATATCGTCAGTGAAGGACGAGACCAGGGAACGGTGGTGTTTCCGAATGCGTTCTGCAAGTTCTTCCTGATCGCTGATCCCGAGGAACGAGCCCGCCGGCGGTATGATGAAATGCAGGCTCAGGATAAAAAAATCACGCTGGAAGAGATCCTGCAGCAGATCTATCAGCGCGACCAGCGGGATGAGAGCCGCACCGTCGCCCCGTTAAAACCGGCCGACGATGCGGTGGAAATCAATACCTCATGCCTGACAATCGATGAAGTGCTGGATCAACTCGAACAGACAGTCCGTGACCGACAGGCTGCCTCCGCCGAGTGACTGCCTTTCAATCGAAGTCGTTCTGTTAGAACATCAGCGTCAACGTCGCAGTCGTACGGCTGTCGAGCAGGTCTTTCCGGTTGGACAGCGGAAACTCCCAGACGGCTGCACAGGACAGACAGTCATTAAAGCGGTAGTTGGCACCAAAGGCGAAGGTCAGGACATTGTTACCGGCCACGCTGGATGACCCCAGGTTGATCCAGTCTCCCCCTTCAATGTTCAGGGGCAGAGCCTGTCCACTTTTGGTGTAAACGATTCCGTTGAGTTCTGCCAGTGCGGACAGTTTGCTGGTGACAGGGTGGTCATAGTGCACGCTGTAATAGATCGACTGCGATTCCTCTGCGGTGTCGCCGGGAAGGTGGTAACCGGTCGAAGCGATTAAATGGCCGGCGCCGATCTGTTTCCCGAGGGAGAGATATGGGGTCCAGACGCTGTCGCCGTTCCCCTGGAAGACACGCGAACTACCGTTGGTCGCTTCGTAGATCAATCCACCTGAGAGCAGGAACTGATTTTCCACATCGCGGATCAGAACATACTTCAGTCCCAGTCCGATGTCAGCCCAGCCGGTCCGGTTGCCGATGCCCCGCGTCTGCAGAGTATTGTATCCGTCTTTGACGGCGATGACCGAGAGACGTTCGTTAAGGGCGATCCCCAGTTGCAGTGCGTAAACCTGCAGGTCCCCTGCACCGAGCACAGGCGTCTGGGCGTCAATCATCTGGTTGATGAAGATACCTCTGACGTAGGTCAGGGAACGCGGGTCAATAGACCAGACGGGGTTACTGACCGGCATGATAAAGTCGTCGAAGCAGCGATCGCTGGGAAAGCGGTTGAGCAGCGGAATCCGGTCACAGATTGTGCAGGTCTGACAGGAATTGCAGACGCAGGAATCGCAGCCGCAGACAGGTGTCTGGCAGTTGCAGGTTCCACAGTTGCAACTGGTACCGCCAGGACAGGTGGTAAGCTCTTGTGCTGGGATTGCTGGGGCAGCGGGGGCTGCGATCTGCGGAACTCGAGACTCCAGAGGCAACTGAGATGGTGTCGCGGGATCTGACAGAGGTGGTGCCGGTGCCGGATCGAGTGCCGGCGCAGATTCACGAAAGACTTCTTCCAGGGTTTTAGGTGCTTCCGCTTCTTCGGCGAAAATTGCCGATCCGCAGATCTGGATCACGAACGTGGAACATACAAGCAGCGCGAACCTCATTTTTTCCCCCTCCTGAAAATGAGATAATTAAGCGTTTTTTTCGCCTGTTTCGTCAGAAACTGCAATTTGTCTCCTCAACATATCGGCAGATCTGGCATGTAAAAACAGGTATATAAAGCTAACTTTATTCGTTTTTACTGATTTGATGGAAATCCTGCCTGTGCGGTGTACGTAAAAAAAGCACGCCTGGTAGACGTGCTTTCCGGTTCAGGAGAGTCAGATGAACCTGTGTGGGAGTACTTCCCGGTCGTTGGCTTAGTGCATCAGCTGTTTTTCAAAGTCGATGTCATATTTTTTCATCTTCTTATAGAGCGTTGTGCGATTGATGCCCAGGGCTTTGGAAGTGTTCTGCCGGTTCCAGCCATTGGCTTCCAGGGCTTCGATGATGATCTGTCGCTCTGGATTTGCGAGGGCATTTTTCAGTGAGCTTCTACCCCCACTGGGGTTTTCGGTCGAGAGCGAGTAAGACTGCTCCTGACGAATCTGTTCGGGCAGGTCGTGTACGCGAATGTAGTCCCCTTTGGACAGGACGACCGAGCGTTCGATGACATTGATCAGCTCCCGCACGTTACCCGGCCAGGAATATTTCAGCATGGCCTGCATGGCGGCAGGGTCAAAGCCATTGATCGCTTTGCCAACCTGTTCGTTATAGACCTTCAGGTAATGTTCGACCAGCAGAGGAATATCACTCATGCGTTCCCGCAGAGCCGGTTGCGTCAGCGTGATCACGTTGATGCGGTAGTAGAGGTCCTGGCGGAACTCCCCTTTGGCGACCATCTCTTCCAGGTCCTGGTTGGTGGCCAGAATCAGGCGGATGTCGACGGAGTGTGTTTTGGTATCGCCTACGGCTTCGAACTCGCGGTCCTGCAGAACCCGCAGCAGTTTGACCTGCAGACTGGGAGAGGCGGTCGCGATTTCGTCCAGGAAGAGGGTGCCTCCGTCGGCCTGGAGAAACTTACCGATTTTATCGTGAGTGGCCCCGGTAAACGATCCGGCTTTGTGTCCAAACAGTTCGCTTTCGAGCAAGGTGTCCGGCAGTGCCCCGCAGGCGACTTCGACAAACGGTTTGTTGGCACGATCGCTCAACTGGTGAATCGCGCGGGCCGTCATGGTTTTTCCGGTCCCGTTTTCACCGAGGATGAGTACTGTGGTGCGGGTGTCGGCGACGCTTTCGATCAGGTCGAACATCTTCTGCATTTTGTAGTCCTGGCCGACAATGTTGGACAGGCCGTACCGCTGATCGAGCTGGGCTTTCAGTGATTTGTTTTCTTCCACCACCTGACGCTGATCGAGGCAGCGTTCGATGGTCAGGCTGAGTTCTTCATCAATGACCGGTTTGGTGAGGTATTCAAAAGCGCCCAGGCGAATGGCTTCCACTGCACTTTCAATGGTTCCATAGCCGGTGAGCATGATGACGGCGGTATCAGTGGCATTCTGCTGTACCCATTCCAGTAAATGGAATCCATCCTGGTCGGGCAGATTGACGTCGCAGATCACGACCTGAAACGGAAATTCTTTCAGACGTTCAATGGCATCCAGGCAGGTCAGTGAGGTCTCCGTACGGTGCCCCAGACTGCGCAGATAATCTGCCATCGCTTCCAGAATATGTTGGTCATCATCGACTACCAGTAATGAGCCTGAATTTGTCTTCATTGAATTATGTCTCGCCAAAAGGTGCATGTAGGGTTGTAATCGTCGTACAACCGGTTTGATGGATCAAAGTCAATTTGTATTGCTGGATCTCACTGAAGCCAGTGTCTGGCACTGTCAAAATTCAACTGGAATGCGACAGCGCAGATTGCTGAATCAGTCACCTGCCCCGGGAGGAGCACGTAACGAGTCCGGATTTTCGATTCAAGCTCCGTGTCCACCGGCCCGGTGAACGGCTTTGCCCGAGTCGAAAACTGGGAGGCAATCATCATGAAGGGATATCAAAACATAGAACACAGGTTTCACATGGGCAACATGTGGCAGGCGTGTGCCGTTGTTTTTCGGAATCAGTTGTCTTTCGTTTTCAGCTTTGAAATTCAGTTTACTGGTCGCATGGTCATGGTTTTGGTTTCGGTACCAGCCGGTTACAGCGTCTGGAATGATTGCAGGGAATGAAAAGCGGTGTTGCAGCAGCGAAAGTGGGCCCTAGAATTGCTGTGAGAGTTACAGCTGTTACAGGCAGGGAATCCGTTAGCGGAAACAATAAATTGCCAGGATTACCTGTGGTTCCCATGTTTTCTCTCAATTCCCACGCGGAAAGTGTCGCTGTTTGTGACAATCTGAATGTGTTTTGGTGTGTTTTTCAGTCATGAATCGGGAAAACCAGGCTGAGTAACGCAGAAAAGTAAGTCGAAATCAGAAGATTTACTGACAGGTTACGAATGATAACTGTAAACAGAGCCTTGAGATGGTGCCCCTGTACTGCTACTATTGGGACTTTGGTGGAAAGATTTGAGACGGTCTCTCAGAACTGTAGTGATCTTTTGTCAGACCCGGTCAGACTCAGTGTCCCGTTGCAGGTAGCGGCTTCTATTTCTTCAGCAGTCACCTGGCGGGCTTTCATTGCTCAAAGGCAATCATGTCTGTTTTGACAGATCTGGCCCGTCACAGTTTTTTTCTGGTGAGAACTTCTGGTGGTCATGCTCCGTAAAAGCGATCCGCCTGGGTAGTCTTTCGAACTGGTGTTCCCGGTCAAACAAAGTGGGAGTTGTCCGTTGTTAAGAGCGATAATTAGTGATATTCACGGTAATCTCGAAGCGCTGGAAGCTGTCTTGGCTGACATTGACCGCCGTGAGATCAGTGAGATTTATTGCCTGGGCGATATCATCGGGTATGGACCCAATCCACGGGAGTGCATCGATCTGGTCAGAAAACGGTGCAAGAAATCCCTGCTGGGTAACCATGATCAGGCAGCCTTATTTGATCCGGAAGGCTTTAATGCCGGGGCCGAACGCGCAATTTTCTGGACGCGGCGGATGCTGGAAACCGGCGATGCCAACAAAAACCAGGACCGCTGGGATTTTCTGGGTGAACTGCCCCGGATGATCCGCGAAGACAAACTGCTGTTCGTTCACGGTTCTGCACGGAATCCGCTGAATGAATACGTCTTTCCTGAAGACATTTATAACCAGCGGAAAATGGAACGTATCTTCGGCCTGGTAGACCAGTACTGTTTTCAGGGGCACACTCATATTCCCGGAGTTTTCACAGAAAGTATGAATTTTCTTGCTCCGGATGAAATCGATTACGTTTACCCCTTCGGTGAAGAAAAATTCCTGGTCAACGTGGGCTCGGTCGGACAGCCCCGCGATGCAGACAGTCGCTCTTCGTACGTGATCATCGATGATGAGAAGGTCACGTTCTGCAGAGTTGAATACGATTTCAACACAACTGCCGAGAAGATTTACGATATCCCTGATTTAGATAACTTTTTGGGCGACCGTCTGCGAGACGGTCGATAATCATGGAACAAAAACGACTTTTACTCTTTGTGACACTGTCGGCTACGGTCATTTTTGTCTGGCAGATGTTTATCTTCCCCCGCATTGCTCCCCCCCCTCAACCTGCTGCTCAACAGCAGGCAGAGAATGCGCCTGCGCAGGATGAGCCGGAGCAGGATGGACTGGAACAGGACCTGCCCTTGGTAGCGCAGAAACCGCTCAAAGACGGAGAGGTCAAGCCTCAGCCTGAGCAGCCGAAAGAACAGAAGCCGGCCTTTGCCCGGAACCCCCGGCGGACGATTGTGCTGGGTTCACTGGATCCGGAATCAGGTTACTTTCTGCAGGCGAAGATCACCACTCAAGGGGCTGCTGTGATGGAAGCCTCTTTGAACGATCCTCTCTATCGCGATCTGAACGACAAAAAGAAGCCTCTGAAAGTGCTGGATGAATTCAGTGGCGCCAAAGAAGTTTCACGGTCGCTGCAGATCGAGATGAAACAGCTGGATAAGAAGCTGGAACCCTTCCTCACCAACACGCGTCGGACGGACTGGAAAGTTCTGGAAGAGATCAAAGATCCGGATGATCCCAAGATCATTCAAGCGGTGCACCTGGGGCTGACGGCCCCGGATGGGAGTATCGAGGTTCATAAGGTATTCAGACTCGAGAAATATCCGGTGCCCCCGGACGAAGACTTTCGCCAATTCCGGAATACCAAACAGGCCGGTTACCTGATCCATTTCGATCTGAAGTTGATCAATGAGAGTTCGCAGGGGCAGGTATTGGATTATCAGCTGCTGGGGCCGGTCGGGATTCCCCTGGAGAATGCGGACAATACGCGTAAGTTTCGCGATGTGCGTATTGGCTTCCTGCAGAACGATATGAGTATCGATACTGAAACCTTAAATGCACCAGACATTATCGAAGAGGTTCAGGCGAAGAACGTGGAGAAGTACACGCGGGCGTTTCAGTTCGCAGGTGTGGACGTTCAATATTTTGCCGCCCTGCTCTCACCGGACGGGAAGAATTTTAAACCCGAGCTGGTCAACGGCGAGATGCGTTCGAATTATTCTGCCAGCGTGGAACCTGTGCTCATTCAGCAGAATGTCAAGAACGAAGCGCAGAGCCGCGTGACCATTAAGGTGAATTCTGAAGAGATCGAACTGCCGGCCGGTGGTGAGACGGAACACAGTTACGCGCTGTATGCCGGCCCCAAACGTGAATCACTGCTCGGGCCTCCCCTGAAAGCGGCCGAGATTATGGATTTCGGATTCTTTGGTCCCGTTGCCAAGCTGATGTTATGGCTGCTGACCACGTTGCATAGTATCGGTCTTTCGTACGGGATTGCCATTGTCTGTCTGACCGTCATGGTGCGGGGAAGTCTGTATCCTCTCTCGCGGAAGCAGGCCCTTGGTGCTCAGAAAATGAAAGAACTGCAGCCCCAGATCGCGGAGCTCAAAAAGAAATTTGGCGATGACCGCGAAAAGATGGGACGGGCACAGATGGAGTTGTTCAGCAAGAACAACTACAACCCGCTGGCAGGCTGTCTGCCCATCTTCCTGCAGCTGCCGATTTTCTTTGGCCTGTATACCGCTTTGAATAATGCCGTCCAGCTGCGAGGCACCCCTTTCCTCTGGATCGACAACCTGGCGGCCCCCGATGCCCTCTTCAAATTGCCGTTCAATCTGCCGATTCTGGGGGACAATTTTAACCTGCTGCCGCTGATTACCGTAGGACTGTTCGTAGTGCAGCAGAAACTGTTCATGCCGCCTCCGACGGACAAGGATCAGGAACTGCAACACAAGATCATGAACTACATGATGATCGGGATGGGCTTTCTGTTCTATCGCGTTCCGGCCGGTCTGTGTGTGTACTTCATCGCTTCCAGCCTGTGGGGGATCTGTGAACGCAAGCTGCTGGATTTCCAGGCAAAGCGTCGTCCGGCCACGACGACTGATCCGAATGTAATCGACGTCACTGCGGAATCGAAGAAGTCTTCTTCCAATAAGAAACAGGATAAGAAGACAAAGGAAAAAGACGACAAACCTGAGAAGAAAGGCTGGTTTGCCCGGCTGCAGGAGATCGCCGACCAGGCCCAGGCCCAGGCTGCTCTGAACGAAAAGCAGCGCGATCAGAAATCCGGCGACAAAGGCCCCGGCAAGAAGTCCAAGAAACGTCGATAGTCAGGCGTTCCTGAGAGACGCGACATGAATCTGCAGTTTGATGACACGATTGTGGCACTGGCGTCTGCTCCCGGAGCAGGCGCAGCGGGCCTGATTCGCATCAGTGGCAGTGAGATTCTCCCCTATCTGTCAGCCTGTTTTGAATCGGATGCGGACTGGCAGCAGCAGCCTCGGCGGGCGATGCGACATCCCGGGGAGCTGAAGCTGGCAGGGTCAGAGACCCGATTGCCCGGGGCACTCTATTACTGGCCGACCTCGCGAAGTTTTACGGGCCAGCCCCTGGCGGAATTTCACACAGTCAGTGCCCCGCCTTTGCTGGAAGCTGCGATCGAGGAACTCGCGTCCCAGGGAGCGCGAATGGCCCGACCCGGGGAATTCACATTGCGGGCTTTTCTGGCGGGACGCGTCGATCTGATGCAGGCCGAAGCGGTGCTGGGAGTGATCGATGCTCACGACCACGAAGAACTGAACCTGGCCCTCAGTCAGCTGGCGGGAGGTGTGTCGACCCGCATCGGTCGGGCGCGGATCGAACTGCTGGAACTGCTGGCCGAGCTGGAAGCGGGGCTCGATTTTGTGGAAGAGGACATCGAATTCATCGATCGCGCGACACTCGTCTCCCGCCTGGAGCAGATTCGCCTGTTCTGCGAGCAATTGTATGCAGACTCGGCCCAGCGCATGGAGTCAAGCGGGAGTCTGTCGCTGGTGTTGGCCGGTTTGCCCAATGCGGGAAAAAGTACCCTGTATAATGCGCTGGTCGGCGATGCCCAGGCGGCTCTGGTCTCCGATGTCGCAGGCACGACCCGTGACTATCTGGTGACGCCACTTAACTGGAAAGGACAGAGTATCCACCTGATTGATACTGCCGGCCTGGAAACCGGGGCGCATGCGATCTCCGTCAGTGCCCAGAATTTTCGACAGGCACAAACGCAGCAGGCGGACCTAGTGGTCTGGTGCACGGCTGCGGATTTGCCGTCTGAATTGAGGGCCGAGGATCGCGAACAGTGTACCCGACTGGCTGAGACGCGGAATGTATTGACGGTACGGACCAAATGTGACCTCTCCCCTGCTGCTGACTCAGAGCATGCTGTACCCGCTGACGCCGAACTGGAGATCAGTGTCGCGGAAGGGACGGGACTGGAGGCCTTGCAGGATCGGATTCTGGAGCGTCTGTCCGAAGCACATCGGGGGGGGCGGCAGTTGATCGGTTCGACTGCGTCGCGGTGCCGGGAAAGTCTGCGGTCAGCGGGTCAGTCACTCCAGGCTGCGGAAGAGGCGGCAGAGATGCAGCTGGGAGAAGAACTGGTGGCGATTGAAATCCGCGAAGCGCTGCAGCATCTGGGCTCGATCGTCGGTCAGGTTTATACCGATGATATTCTGGATCGCATCTTCAGCAAGTTTTGCATCGGTAAATAAGCGATCCGGTTCTACGATCAGCGGGAGTGGAGCCAGTCGGGCACGGTTCCCGGCTGAATGCCCATCTGCGGCATGAAGTAGAAGAACATGAAGGCGGTAAGCAGCACGACTCCGATCAGATTCAGAATGATGCCATAGGTCAGCATGTCCGACATTTTGATCTTTCCCGAGGCGAACACGATTGCATTGGGAGGCGTGGCGATCGGCATGGTGAAAGCGCAGCTGGCGGAGATGGCGGCCGGGATCATGATCAGCCGCGGATCGATTTCCAGACTGATGGCAGCGGCTGCCAGGATCGGCAGGACGGTGTTCACAGTGGCGATATTCGACGTGAATTCGGTCAGGAAGGTGAGCATCAGGCAGGCCGCCAGGACCAGGGCCCAGGCGGGCCAGCCGGCAATCAGCTGGGAGAATTCATGCCCAACCCAGTTGGAAAGTGCGGTTGTTTTGAATGCCCCCGCGATTGCGAAGCCACCCCCGATCAGGAGCAGCACACCCCAGGGAAGTCGTTCTGCGGTATCCCAGTCCATCAGGTATTCTGTTTTGCCATCTTCTGATTTACAGGCGGGAATGGCAAACATCAGGATGGCCATGCCCATAGCGACGGTGGAGTCATGCACCCAGCTCGAGGCTTTTTCTGTGGGAATGCCCCATTTGATGAGGAAGTGAATCGGTAACTGTTCCCAGCCCCCCAGCAGCTCCCATTCTCCAAAGATCAGCGGTTTCCGCGTGACCCAGAGAATGGCAGTCGTGGCGAAGACGATGAGCATCAGCACTTCTGCACGGGTAGGTTGCCCCAGTTTCTGAATCTGCTCGTGGATGATATTTCTCGAAGAACCTTTTGAACTGGAGAGGTGGGGCATTTTCCAGCAGAGTACCAGCCAGGTGATCAATATAAAGGTGACGCCAAACGGAACGACCATGATCATCCACTCCCCTGCCGAGAGCTGGGGCCCCTGGGGAAACTGTGAGAGCCAGATCTGCTGAAAGGCGATATTGGTTGGTGTGCCGATCAGAGTCGTGACACCTCCGATACTTGCGGAATAGGCGATGCCCAGCAGAAGTGCGACGGAAAAGTGTCGGATGGCTTTTGCAGAATCGACGTCGGAATCGAACAGGGAGAGTTCGGTCATGGAACCGATGATCGCCATGCCGATGGGGAGCATCAGCAGTGTGGAGGCGGTGTTGCTGATCCACATCGAGAGAAAGCCGGTAGCGAACAGGAAACCCAATACGACTCGACGGGGACTGGAACCGACGACATTGATCGTATGCAGGGCGATGCGTCGATGCACGCCCCACTTTTCAATGCCCAGGGCGATGATAAAGCCGCCCATATAGAGGAAGATATTCTGATTAATGTAGGATTGACTGACTTCAGCCGGATTCTGAATGCCGAACAGGGGAAAAGCAAACAGGGGGATCAGGCTGGTGGCGGCGATGGGGAGTGCCTGTGTCATCCACAGGATCGCCATTAGTACGGTGACTGCGGCCAGACGCTGCGCGGAGGCAGACATATCTTCCGGAGTCGGCAGATTCAGAATGACCACGAAAGCGATCAGGCTGAACAGCTTACCATAGAAGGGGATCCGGCTTTCCGAAGGATGTGATGAGTCGCCAATCACGAAGTGAGTGTCCCTGGGTTATCTGCATGCGCTCCCCGAGCGGGAAACACATTGTCAACAGGCTGAGTCAGCACGCCGAATCAGGCTTCGTCCTGCAACGGGTGAATAAACTGATGTCCCTTGGGGCGGACGGTCAGCACCGGACAGGGAGCTTTGCGTACCACCTTTTCTGCTACACTTCCGAGCAGCAGGTGTGCAGCGAAGGAACGACCGTGTGTGCCGACGACGATCAGGTCGACGTCTTCGTTTTTTGCGTATTTCAGGATATCAACAAAGGGATTGCCGTGCACCCAGTGCGTGACCAGATCGAGGCCCTCTTTATCTTCGTCCAGAATCCAGTTGTCGAGCCTGGTTTTGGCGAAGTTTTCGAAGTCTTCCTTGGGGGGAAGGGAATAGCTCTCGAACATGGGCATGTAGACCACAGGGTCTTCAATGACATTGAGCAGGTGCAGCTGGGCACCGAATTTCCGGGCCAGTTCGACAGCATATTGAGTAGCGGCCTGTGAGGGTTCACTGAAGTCTGTAGGGATGAGGATTTTTTTGATTTCAATCATGAGCGGTATCCTTTCAGTGGTCGGGCCGACTTAATTAATCTGGGGCAATCGTTGCAAGCAGGCTCCATTATAAGAGGAGTCGTGCGGGAAACAATAGACGGGGGAAGTTGGAAAATACATTCGCAAAAGTGTTTCTTTTTTTTGTTAAGAAACCGAGGTCGTGGTTTGTGAATCCGGGATGATGTCCTTATGATGAGGTGAGGTTCCCGAGAGGCGGGGGCCTGTTTTGTGATGCAAACCGAACAACTTGAGACTTAGATAAAAAACCACTTGGGGAGGCAAAAGAATGGAAAAATGGCCTATTGGTGTATTCGCATCTGTCGACGCGGGACTGGGGGTACACTTCGACGTCGTCCAGGAGTTAGGAATCCCCACGATTCAGATTCACGCGCCCCACAAGCAGACCCGAACAAAGGAAGTTGCCGAAGAATTCATCAAAAAATGCAACGACGCCGGGATTCAACTGACGTGCGTGTTCGGTGGTTTTGACGGAGAGAGCTACGCCAGTATCGAAGAGACCAAGAAGACCGTCGGTCTGGTTCCCGCAGAAACCCGGGCTGCCCGCCTGGAGGAGATGAAAGAGATTTCCGATTTCGCCCGGTTACTGGGATGTGATACCGTGGCGCTGCACATCGGTTTCGTTCCGGAAGATCGTGAATCCGACGATTACAAAGACCTGGTGAAGACTACGCAGGAACTGCTGGATCACGTGAAAGTCAATGGTCAGAATCTGAACCTGGAAACGGGGCAGGAATCGGCAGATCACCTTCTCGATTTCATCGGCGACGTGGCCCGAGATAACCTGAAAATCAACTTCGATCCTGCCAACATGATCCTGTACGGGACGGGAGATCCGATCGCAGCTCTGAAACGCGTCGGCCATCTGGTGGGGAGCGTGCACTGTAAAGATGCCACCTGGGCACCTGAGGGTCAGCGTGGAACCGCCTGGGGAGCCGAAGTGCCCTTGGGAGACGGTGACGTGGGCATGGGAACTTACCTGCGGACGCTGGATGAAATCGGTTATGCCGGCCCCTTGACCATCGAACGTGAAATTCCCGAGCAACGGGATCAGCAGAAGGCTGATATCGGCAAAGCGGTCGCTCTGCTTGCGGAACTTAAAGAGCAGATCGGCTGAGTGCTGTCTGTTTCCTCTGAAGCTGCTGGCGGAGACTGTCTGTGAAAAACGTGATTGAAGATGTGACCTGTGCCGGTTGTTGTTGCGTCTGCGATCACATTCAGGTTACCACAGATGGTCAACAGATAATTGACGTGCAGACCACCTGTCCCCAGGGGCAGGCGTGGTTTGCGCAATCCCGCCAGACCGAAAAACAGCAACCCCTGATCAAGGGCATTGATGCCTCGAGAGAAGCCGCGATTGCCCGGGCTGCAGGTCTGATTCAGGAAGCGCAGTCTCCCCTGCTCTGCGGGATGGGGCAGTCTGCGGTGGACGCGCAGCGTGCTGCCATCAGCCTGGCGGATCTGACGGGAGCGACAATTGACAGTGGTGCCTCTGCCGCCACGCGTGCTCTGCAGCAGGTCGGAGAAGCGAACTGTACCCTGGGTGAAGTCCGCAGTCGCGCGGATCTGATTATCTACTGGAACGCGGAAAACCTGCGGTTCAATGCGCATCATCAGCAGAGCCTGGTTCCTCCGGGAGAACCGGTTCCACGGAAAATTGTGACGGTCGGTTCGGAGTTGCCCGGCGACAGCAGGGGAGTCGATCTTTCGCTAACGGTGTCTGTCGAGGATGAATTCGAAATCCTCTGGCGTTTGCGGGCGCTGCTCAAAGGGGTGGCCCTGGAGGGCACGACAGCCGGGGAACTGGCATCACTGGCCGCCCTGATGCAGCAGAGCAGTTATATTGTGATCTTTTTCGGTCCTGCCTCTCCGGATGAGCGACTGTTCCATCGCAAGCTGGAAGCACTCTCGCTGCTGGCCCGCGAGATACAGGCCGAACGCCGGTGTCATACCATCAATGTCCCTGCGGCCGGTGCAACGAAAGGGGCCGAACCGGTGCTGGCCTGGCAGACTGGCTATGCGGCAGCTGTGAATTTTGCAGCCGGCTATCCCCGTTTTTCTCCCTGCGAATATTCCACTGTGAAAATGCTGGAACAGGGGGAAGCGGATCTCTGTCTGCTGATTGGCGAGGATCCGTTGACGGGCCTTTCAGATCAGGCGATTCAGCGTCTACAGCAGATTCCCCTGATTCATGTCGGCCCGGTTCCCCTGGTCGACCTTCAGCCGGAAGTCTATATTCCCACCGGAATCTCCGGCATTCATGCTGCGGGTTCCCTGTACCGATTTGACGGAACGCCGCTCCCGCTGCGTGCACTGATTTCCACACAACAGGCCAGTGAAGCGGAAATTCTGAACCAGATCGAAACGCTACTTAAGCCTGTGATGCATATCTGTTAACGGGGAAATCCCTGAGGGAATTTCAGACAGGGCGGCATAATCCCGACGACCGTCATCACCTGCATCAGATTTTGCATCCGATTTCCCTCCTGAGCCGGGACGCTCGTGATTCTGACGTACATTTTATTTGAGGCTCTCCTTCTGGATGACAAATGGTTTGTCAGACGGCTCTTTCAGGTGCTCTGGGCTGTCAGGTCTCATAAAAACAGTTATGTCTTCAGGCTTGTGTTATGACTACAGAAATTCAAGATAACCCCGAACTCACTGCCTGTGATGCAGCGGAGCAAGAGGAAACCGTTGCGATTCGCGTGGAAGATCTGATCGTGGGCCGTACGATTCAGAATCCGATCTACGATGCGCATGGAGTTCTGTTACTGGCGGAAGGTGCGGTGATCACTTCCCGCTTTAAGGAACTGCTGCGTGATCGCAAACAGGATCATGTGGAGATCCACAACGAAGATGCATCAACCGTCAGTCTGAATGCCCTGGCCGGCAATCCGCTGATTGAGGGGGCCAGTCCGGGAATCTTTTCGACGGAACTGACCGAAAAGCTGGACCGGCTGATCGAATCGGGTTCGATGTTTGTCGCCAACACCGGCCCTGCGCTCCGCGATTCGATGGTGGTGCATGGCTGTAAAGGGTATGACAAGGAGCACCGGGAAAACCTGTTTGATCAGCAGCAGGCCTTTGGCGAGTCGCTGGATAACATGATGCGGGGCGCACTCAAAGGGAGCCGGCCGAGCGGATCAGAAATTGCCGGTATCGCTGCCAATTACCTGACTCAATTGACTTCCGATGCTGATTGTGTCATTTCCGTCGCTATGGAAGCCGGTTCGGATGAAACCCTGTCGCAACACTGTCTGCAGATGTCACTGTTGGGAATGGCCATTGGTGCGGAATTGAATCTGGATGAAGGCAACATTCGTACTATCGGGCTGTGTGGCCTGGTCCATGACTGGGGGATGGTCAAAGTCCAGGAGAAAATCGGCAAATGGCGTCGGCGTCTGGAGCCGCTGGAACTGATGGAGATGCGGAAACATCCGATCTTTTCCCTGGAAATGCTGGAAGAGATTGCTGGAATTCCAAGTATCGTGCCTGTGGTCTGCTACCAGGTGCACGAACAACCGAACGGTGAAGGTTATCCACGGCAACGATCACAAAATATGATCCACCTGTTCGCCCGGATTCTGAATGTGGCGCATTGGTATGTTTCATTGACCAGTTCCCGGGAGGACCGCCCTGCCCTGATGCCTTATGCGGCCATGGAATACATGCTGCGGATGACGAACGAGAAAACGATCGATTCTTCTCCCATGCGGGCGCTGCTGAATTTGCTTTCGCTGTTTCCGGTGGGGAGTTTCGTCACACTGACGGACGGGAGTGCGGCCCGGGTGATCCGCCGAAACGGGGATCATTACACCAGTCCGATCGTGCAGATCATCCAGACCGCGGATGGGAAAAATGCGGATCTGGAGAATCCGGACATGATCATTGATCTCAAGCAGAGCGATCTGGAAATCGATCAGGCACTGCCCACCCCTGGAAAAGATGAGATCGATCTGACCTCGGAACTGTTTGACGGTCAGGTTTGAACCGTTTCGACCGTTAAATCGGCTCTAACCCGAACCACATAAGCTGTGAAACTGTCGGTATTTGTAGAGCCAGATCCACTTCTCCGGGAAAACTGACGATTCCTGAATCAGAAACAGTGGTTATGCTTGAAACTGATCGCGGAATGGCTTATATTTCCATCTCGCTTCCATTAAGCGATGAATTCACAGGGAGTTAACGCCGGTAAATTCAAAGCGGAAACGAAGGGCATGTAGCTCAGTTGGTAGAGCACAGGACTGAAAATCCTGGTGTCGGCGGTTCGATCCCGCCCGTGCCCACTCAGCCTTTAAAACAAGGCGTTTTTGAATTTTGCTACGAGGACTATATGTCCTCGTAGCAAAACGAATTAAGCCGGAGTGGGGGAAGAAACTGAATGAAGAAACAGCGACCCTCTGAGATCGCTGTTGAGCGTCATACTTTTTGTGCAAACTTCTCTCGCTCCGGCTTTTTTTATTTTCTGCATCCGGATTAATTTTACGGACAGCTGATCTGCTGGGCATGGATGGCCGGAGATCTCACGGAGGATTTTCTACTCTAATGGGAGAACGGAATTACCATGCTAGATCCTGAATCTATGCGCATTCTTAAGTCATTGGCCGAAAAAGAAGGCCTGTCCCCTGAAGACTTTGAGCGCCTCATCAGAAATGATGACCATTTCGGTCTAGGTCAGTCGGCTGGACCAGGTCACATAAATATTCCAGGTTACGGTGACCGAGGACCTGCAAGGCCACAAAAAAATGATCTGAATGCAAGTTCGGGAGATGACGGCAAGAAGAAGAAGCCGACTGGTGAGTCGGAATAGATCACTGAGTGATTAATAAGCCGATAAAAAGAAACACGATTCCCAGGCAAAGCAGAATGTTTGCTTTAATGAGAACTTCTGCTTTCCAGCTATTAATAATCCGATGCGCAATCGTTGAACAATGATAGCTGGCGATGATTTTCAATTTAAGAACCGTATCCGTGTATTCTGATTGTTCATCCAGGAAAAGCATCACTTTATGTGGAGACTGGATCGGTTTAGGCCAGCGGAGTATTAGCAACAAAATCATCGCAATTAAAAACATGGCATAGGAAAACGCGAGGCATTTTCCAAAATCAGAATCAGTCGTTCTGATGATCACAAAAATGGCTGCAGCCATTGATCCGGAAAATGCCAGGACTCGATCAGCTTTTGAATCTAAATCATTGAAGGCAGCATTCTCTTCTTCATATCTCTCACGTGCATAGTTCAGGTAATAGCCGATATCTCTGCGCTCTTCGATTGCTTTTGAGTCAACATCTTCTGTTTCTAGAATATTCTTTTCAACTATCTTGTACCATTCTTCAGACTCTTTCCATTCTGTATCTTTTTTATAGTCTGGCGCTATAAATACAGAGAGAAATTTACTCAGCCAGCCAGTTTTTGTTTCGACATTCTTATTGTCGAGAACTTCTCCCATCGCTTCATTCCTTTCCAAAACGGGTGATTTGGTACGTAGCGAATCGTACTTCATTTCTGATTTTTTTCCAATCTTGCTTGACAATTCGATTTCCCCATGCGCAAACTGACTCCCGCACAGTAAAGTATGACGTTCCGTGAGCCTTCTCACCACTCGCTTCCAGCCGTTTATCTCAGCTTGAACGATCGAGACCTTACGAACGTCAATTCCAAAATTGATTAAGTAAGGTCGGCCCTTGTCATACGGGGCATGTGCCGATCGGGAGAGTTGAGTTTCATGCGGGGTTCTTCTTCGGCGTGCTGCCAATCTTCGAGAACTAATACAGCCGGTTGATCGGTACGCGCTGCGCGTGCTGATCAACCGGTCCGCTTTTCTCAACCCTCCAAAAAAACACGACTGATATCGTTGCGATAAAGGTACGCACATTCAGTCGTGGGAGAGAGAAAGCATGCGTTTTCGATTGGCTTTATTGTCGAAGATCTGGATAGTGATCCCCGAGAAGGATCGCGTTTGTTTATTCACGTTTCAGGAGCTAACAACTACAGCTCACACGGAGGCACAATGGATTGAGGACGGGGGATGGTTTACAGGCGCCAGTTTCCCGCATGAGCGAGATCAACTCATTTTGGAGACTTGGAAATATGATTTCTTCAGTTATCAAATTCCCCTCACAGTTAGTCCACCAGGGTTACGAGCCCAAGTTTCGCCTCACTGTCAGAGATTGCTTTTTCGAGTACGTTTTTCCGGACATGGATCCGGAAGAACAAAAGGGTACACTCTCCGTGTACATGACTACGATCAACCATTGGGAGACCAGGACAAACAATCCTCCCATCGCAGAGATTACCAACGATCTACTGCGGAAATTCAAAAAGAGCTTTCAACTGGAAGGCTATTCCCCCGAGTCCATCAAAAAATACTGGAGACATCTCCGTCGCATTCTGCGGCGCGTCGGTCCACCGGCCGACAGGAACCCACTTGGGGAAGATCTGATCGATCGAATTCCCTATATGTCGCCTCCCAAAAGTGCGCCCCGCAAAATTCCCCGGCTCATTACCGAAGACGAAATGAACGCGGTCTATTATGCCTGCAAGGTGGCTACCTGGCCGAAGAAGGTCGAGTCCCCTGCCCTGATCTGGCAAACGGCTCTGGTCATTTTTTACAACTGTGGTCCCAGATCGCAGGATGTCTTTCGTCGGCTCTGCTGGTTGAATGTGGATCTCCAATATCAGCGGATCTCATTCGTTTCTCAGAAGCGATCCAAGCTACAGGGCATTCCGTTCCAGGAACTTGTTGGTCTGCATTTCGAAGCACTGTATCACGGTCAGAGACCAGAGGAGACCGTTTTGCAAATGACCAAATGCAACCGCTCGCTTTACAAGGAGTGGAAGAAAATCCTAAATGCGTCCGGAATCCGGGAACACTTCACGTTTCAGGATCTGCGAAAGACCTGCAATTCACTCCTGAACGCGGCCAATCCTGGAGCGAACGCCGGCAAGTGGGTGCTCGGTCATGGCGGCAGCGGGGTCAACGAGGAATATTATCACAATCCCGGTCCCGAAGTTATCAAGGCGATCGAGAATCTAAAACAACCAGAATCGTTCTGGTCGATTCTGGAATAACATATTCAGCACAATCCGGACGCTGGCCCCTGTTCGGTTTGTCTGGCCCGAGTGGATCTCTGCGGGAGTCCGCTCGGGTTTTTCTCTCATGCGGAGAGCAGGCGTGTCGCCTCCGGCTGTTTGTTTGTTGCAATGGGGTAAGCAGCCGCTCCGCTTTCTTATTCGACACGACGCGCAGGTCGTTAACCCTGATCGTCACGCGCATTAACTGGTTTACTCATTCAGCACAAACCAGCGCCGACACGCGTCGTGTTTTTCATCCAGTTAAGGCACTGGTGTCCCTACTGCGCCCGTCGACCAGCTCGGTCGGCGGGCGTATTTCGTTTCCCCAATCTGGAAGTCATTTTTAAAAACTCCGGAAGTGAAAAATCGCTTCCACCATTTGAAAGGCAGCACCATGTTACGAAAAGAATCTCGACAGGAACAACGATCTCAATGGGTGATGGCTGCGATGGAATGTCCCCGGCATTTTCAGGACGTACTGGTATTTACCGACCAGTTGGACGGGCGATTTATTGAAATCCTCAGCGTTGCAACATATGTCGCTCCCTACTCTGCAAGACCCAATGGTGGCGCGCTTGAACTTAAAATCAATGCAAAGCGGACTGTTGTGAAGCAAGCACTTCGATACCTGCCTTCCGGCTTCATTAGATACTCCGAGGTAGAGCAGGCTTTCGTTTATCTTGACGATGTCATTGCCTGGCAACCACTACCGGAGATTCCCGATTTGACGCGGGATGAACTGAAAAACCTGTCTGCTGCGACCAGGCTATCCCGCGTCCAGGAGAATGCTTCCGATCGTGAGTACGAGATTCTTTGCGTCAAAATCGGCGGTCCCATGGGCGAACCGTCCAACAAATTCGTTACCGTAATGGCCCCTTCCGAAGATGAAGCACGCGAAAAAGCCGTCATTCCCTCCGGCTATCGATCGGCCGGGATCAGAGAGATCATCAAGGTCGAAGGCTTCGAAAATTTCACCGTGACTGAGTAAGTCACGTTATCTCTGTTTTTTAAAACCCTACTGAAAGGAATCGTCATGCTTGTACTGAGCAGAAAGAAAAACGAACGGATTGTAATTGGTGAAAACATCGTGATCACCATCGTTGAAATCAGAGGAGACAAACTCCGGATTGGCATCGATGCCCCCAAAGAGATCCCCGTCGATCGCGATGAAGTCCGGAAGCGAATTGAGGAACAATTAGCAAACGCTGCTTAGAGACCGGAACAAGGATTGTCCGATGACGGAAAAGCAACAAGGCCGGCTGAATTTCACGCACGGCAATAAGCTGTTCATTTTGAGAGAGGTGGCTCCCTTCCTCCCGCATCCGCGTATGACACGCGTGCTGCGGGCGATCCAGGAGCGGCACTGGCAATACGCCAGGGACGCCGATGAAGTCAGCCTCTCACACAAACAGATCGCCAAGTACGACGGGATGAGCGTCCCGACCGTACGCCGGGCGATCGCTGATCTGATCGATCACCAGCTGCTGATCAAAACAGAGACCGTCTCCTGTTACGGTCGCCAGGCGAACTCCTACAAAATCGTCTGGTCGAATCTGGATGCGATCGTTAACGATGGCGAACCCCTGACAGATCCGGCTCCTGTTCCGGATGATTCAGAGGCCGTCGATTCCGAAACTCCAGCTCCTGATCTGGAATACGAATCGACGCAAGTCGTTAAAACAGCGAGTGATCATCATGATCAGAGCCCTGATCACCATGATCACCCCCCTGATCACAGTGATCACCCCCCCCCTGATCACCATGATCAGGCCTCTATTAACCCTAAACTTATTAATCCTCCTCCTCCTAGTGAGATTAATAACCCTACGTGGAGGGAGGTGGAGGAAATTTTAATTTCTGAGTTTGGGGTAGGACGACCAGGCAAGGCCGTAGCTGCGGCCCAGGCGAACGATTGTACGCCGGCCGATATCCTACCGCTGTTCGCTTATGCCCGCTCAAAGCCGGGAGCCTATGGCGCCGGTGCGATTTTCACGAAGATCTCCGAGGCGCGTCCGGGTCGGGATCCTACTCAGGGCTGGCCGGAAGAATCCGAGGAGTATCTCAAACAGCAGGCCCGTAAAAAGCTGAAAGTTCAGCAGACTAAAAAAGCCAGGACCGAACAGGAGCGGGAGGAACGCAAACGCCAGGACCAGGCTGAACGCCAGCGGCTGGAGTCTGAGTTCGGCCCTGTCCTGGACGGGATGACTCGCGACCAGCTGCGGGCCTACGTTACCGAACACTGCCTGACGCCAGTTGCCCAGGCGATCGCCCGTAATCCGGACGCGCATTGCGAGGCGGGTTTCTGGCGAACTGAAATATTGAAATCACTGAAAGCCAGGCAAACGGATTGCCTGGATCACCTGGACTCTGCGAACGCTGACGGACCTGCGTTCGCAGATCAGAGGTAAGACGATGATTCAAGCGATGAAAAAAACGTTCCGCTACAGCGAGCGGGGCGAGCTGAAGGAAGGCGACCAGTTTCGCGTGTCCGGAGGTCCCATCTATCGGGACAAACGCCGGCTCGGACACAAAGGCATCTTTGAGTTTCGCTACGCGTTCCAGGTTGGAAAGCGCGTTTACATCGAAGCCGTCGAGGTTAATCGCAATTACGGCTACGGCCAGTCCGCGACGCTGTTCGTCAAAGGGCGATCCTATCGCCGGCCAGCCACACCAGGCGTCCTGGTGAAAACTTACAAGGTCCGGAAGCTGAGAGATCAGCAACCGATTTAAATCGGAATGTCTTTATTCAATCAGGAGTTCAACATGAAACGATCAAGCTTCCCCTTTCACAAACTAGTTCAGGGAAAGATTCAGACCACCACCACATTGGACGGAGAAATTTATATTTCCTCTGGCGATCTATGTAAGCTGCTGGAACACATGGGTACCGTCGCCGGCCGGCTGGTGAAGTGTGCTCCACATCCGCTGTTTGCGATGCAGATGGAGACCATCAAAAACACTTTTGAAGCAACTTCAGAAGCGGTCAAGGCATCGACCAGAGACGAAAAATCCAAGCAGCCTTCAGCGAATTAGGAGGGGACGCCGTGCTCAAACAACAATCATTATTTGACGCGTTCGAATCATTTGAAACAGAACCTCCGGATCAGCAACCGTTGGCAGCTGCGGTTTACGTGGATCTGTACGACGGGGAGAGTCACCTGTTCGTCGATCCTGAAACGTCGCTCGATGTCCTGCACGAGTTTGCGACGGAGATCGGTCTGCCCGGATCCGTTTACAAGGTCAAGGGAATCACGATCCCGCATTACCTGCTGAACCAACGGCAACGCGATCGGGCGATCGCCGAGGGAGCGATGTGCCTGGATGAAGCTGGCGTCGAGTCACTCGATCGAGCCTGGAAGATGCCCATGATCGCGATCCACTCCACGGTTTCGATTCATCCAGGGAAACAGATCACGAACCACGTGCGGCGGACGTTCGGACATCGCGACCTGCAGCCAGGTACGCTCATGAAAGCGGCCGTGAAAGTTCAGGGAGATCTGGGCGTCACGACTCGCGTGATTCGCGTCGTCTCAGTTCGCCGGGAAGCCTTGAGCAAAATGGAACGGGATCCCGATTACGGTCGACGCGAAGCGGAGCTCGAAGGCTGGCCGCAACTGTCCGGGCCTGAGTTCGTGAGCTGTTTCTGCAAGAAGTTTAAAGTCGTGCCGGCGACGCCGGTCACTCGGATTGAATTCACTTACGTTTGAAAGGAGTTGATACCGTGCCCGCTGAAATCTGCAACGTGGAAAGCGTAATCGAAAACGAAATCAAACAGGGCCTAAATCAGAGACAGATTGCACAGACATACGCACTGGCCCTGCGATCGAGCTATCAAACCGACTGGGAGAAAGTCAACAAAATGATTGTTGATCGCTGGTCGGTTTCGGGGCTGACTCGAATTAAAAACATGGCCTGGAAAGGTACCTGTTTCGAACAGCCGAAATTGAATCCTACCCCATAACCGGGAGCGTCGTTACCGGTTGTCACGATCAAAAATGAAAAGGAGTTTTTATGTCAGTGCTGGAGTTGAGAGACAAAGTTCAACAGATATTAGACCAGTACGAGGTCGGCTACGTTGAGATCTCACAGGTCAATTCCAAAATGGTGACTCTTACCTGTGGCGATATGGATTACCGAGTCATGGCAGGAATGGTTGAGTGCGAACAGAAAGTTCCATTCGTAACCGCATTCTCGATTGATGAATTCTTGGCGGGAATGAATAGCGTCATGGAATCCGTTCGGTTGATTTCTCAGCTGCTCAATGAGCTGCTGCTAGCTGAGAAAGGAGCGTGACGCGTGCCAGACCATTATTACATTCACGTGATCTACTACAACAAAAAATCCGGAGTCGAAGAAACTGGTTATCTCGACAAGGAAAACTATGCATTTCATGACACTCCGGGTCGGCAACTTCCACGCTGTCTTTTCAAACGCGAAGAATTGACGGGCTCCCTGGAACGCGTATTCGAGCTGCATGGTAGTTCGATTCGTGCCATCACAATTGAGCGGTATTAAACAAAGTCCGGGTAACCGTTATTTCCCAGACATTGAAAGGGGTGTGATGATACGTGACAAGGATAGGAAACTGCTGATCTGGCTCTGCCGGTTTCGTCTGTGTGAGATTTACATTAGCTACATGAGGCTCCCCATGGTAAAGGCGCGGTGGCGGTGGGTGGTCTGGATCATAAGAAGGATGTGCAGGCTGCAATCACGGGATGATTTACATCACGCGCCCTGCTGTCCTGCAAACCATTACCACTATCAACGACTAGTGTTCCACAGATGCACTTGTGGAGCAGAAGCGATTTCCAGGGCATAGCAGAAAGGGACGAAATGAGATCAACAAACGAAATTATTATCGCCGTCAAGGAATGCCAGCCAGTGACGGAAGATGAATTGAAACTGGCTCTCTGTGCAATGAGCGGGATTCAATATTACTTGAAAAGGTCTTTGGAAAAAATCCTCAGTGACATTGAGGATGGCAAGCCTGAAGCGATGTTGAAATACCGGGCGGGATTCGAAAAGGGGACACTCGATGTAGTGTTCAACGCAATCAAAATGCCACCTGATGAATTTCTCGGACCTGACAATACACCAGGTACACCCGAGTTTAAAAAACGGCTTGAACTGGGAAAGGCCATTTTCAAGAAGGCAACCGGGCAAGATTTATAACGAAGTCCGGGTAACGCTAATTACCCGGTCATTATAATTAAAGAGGTTTTGTAATGGTTTCAAAAACTAGTCCGATTGCATGGTGTTGGGGGGCCGGATGGGATTCCACGGCAGGGATCATTGAGCACGTCCGACGCGGCGTGCCAATCGACCTGATTACCTTTGCTGATCACGGCGGAGAGAAGCGGCGTCCCGATCCTGAACGAGGCGAACAGATCGGGACTTATGACTTCATTCCGATTTTTACAAACTGGCTAACTGATCGAGGCTATCCCGCTCCGGTGATCTGCAAGTACCAGCCGCGACCGAAAACGCATCAGAAATACGCACAGGCGGCGAGGATGGTCGTTGAGCGGCTTGACCTGCAATCCATTACTGAGGTTGATATCAGTCGTTTTGCCGGCATTTACGGCAACATGGTCGCTAATGAGACCATGCCTGGTATCGCCTTCGGAATGAAGTCCTGCTCTGTAAAATGGAAGATTGAAGCACAGGAGCCTTACTGAATCCGGCAACCGACATTGCGCGGTGCCTGGTTATCAGGTCAGCAAGTTACAAAGTGTATCGGCTTCGATGCGACTGAAGGGCATCGAATGAAAAACGGCGGTACTTATGCGGTTGGTAATTTCTCTATCTGCAATGAAGCTGGCATCCCAAAGTTCAGGGATAGATACAAAATCAGTTACCCATTACGCGAATTCGGATTTGATCGGTCTAAATGCCGGGAAGTTATAGCAGCTGCTGGCCTGCCGATCCCGCCGAAGTCGGCGTGCTTCTTTTGCCCAGCTATGAGACAGACTGAAATTCAGCGACTCGCAAAAGTTGATCCTGACCTGCATAGGCTGGCGATTGAAATGGAATCAATCTACAGGGGCGGGAAGCACTTTCTTGGAGAAAACCACTGGACCGTCAAAGCGGTTCACAAAGAGACGGGAGAAAAGGAAACGTGGGATTGCACGGCAATCGATGCTGTGACAGCTCGGCGTGAATTTCGGTACGCGTTCGACGATGCATCGAGACCATACAAATACAAAGTCAAGGCTTACCCAGCGGTCCCCGGCCTGGGCCGGGATTTCGCATGGGCAGAATTAATGACCGGGTAATAGCAATTTCCCGGACATCGTGAACGGTTCACTGTACGAGTTCTCGAGGGATTTTTTGAACACTTTTTAATCGAGGGGATGATAGATGGCAATCAAAGCTGATCCGAAACCGGCCGGGCCGCCTACTGGCTTATGTGACATCAACGGCAAGCACATCCACGTTGGCGACCTGGTCAAACTCAACACTGTTTTCAATCCGGAAGTCCACGGTGATTATTCGATCTATCGAATTGAGATGCGGGGCATGGTCCCAGTCATGATTTACCAGCGGTCACAAAAGGGGCAGGCACTACCGAAAGGTTACAACGGCACTCTTCTCAGCAGCTACTATGATTTGAAGATGCTGCTGTTCGCGACTCATTTAAGCGATGTCAGACCAAAGGACCGCAATATCCAACTGTACGAGGGGGAATGATGACGGCCAGTGCGAAATGGAGAGGACACGCGATCTGTTACAACCAGGACCAGGGAATCTGGATCTATGTGGATACGGGTCAGCCTGTTGAGGAATGGAAAGATCGTCCCTGCGGTTGGTGTGGTGACGAAAATACTCCTGAAGGTCATGACGGCTGCCTCGGTACGCTACCCGGCGTCCGGAATGCCTGCTGTGGACACGGCGTCGATGATGACGCCTATATTCAGTTTCAGGATGGATCCGAACTGAGAGGGCTGGAAGCCGGTGAAAAGTTCAAAGAGATGGAAACCGCGTTCTCCAGACGGTTCGCCCGATTTTGTCGAAACAGAATGTCCGGGTAACGGCGATTACCCGGACATTTTCGGAGATATCACGTTGATATTTCCCGGCGAGCAGGTGCCGTGACTGTTCGTTTGATAAAACACGGTGAAACTGATTGGAGGTAGAACCCAATGGACAAAGAGATTTTAGAAGAAATTGACAAAGCCATTAAGAACTTGGCAAATCACTGTACCACGATGAATATTGGCTCATCCCATGCTCTTAACTTTTCCCAGGCAGCTCTAAATCTAGCATTCTGCAGGAAAAGACTATTAGAGGAGAAATCAGGGGATGAAAAAACACCTGAAAGCCCACCGAGTTAACGCGTTTAGGTGGGCCGTTCGACAGGGAGTGGATAATCGATCGTGATCGTGCCACTCCCGCAGCTGGTCGACGGGGCCGGAATGGGCCGGCCCCGTCTTGGATTTTAGAAAGGGAACGGATGAGCCATTGTGCGACTGGTACAAGAGACAAGAAACCAACGTCCATCTGATCGAGCTGGAATATCATTTTGGTTTGGATCGATGCGATATCTGTAACTGTTGGCATGACCCGTTCAGCGAATGTCAAAGTCGATACTGTCTCCAGAATCTTCAGAACTGAGGGGGCATCATGAAACTGTCTATCGGAAAGATCATCGTCAAATTAAAGGTTGTGTTTATGTTCGGGGGCAAAGAAGCGACGGAACGTTATTTCATCGACGAATTTGGTCGGCTCTGGAAAGCACTCTCGGTCGAACGGGAGGAAATGTCGATGTTCTGGATTTTCGCCGGTGTTACTTCGAGCGGGGCGTGTCTTTGGGTTTTACAAAGTCGAAGTGGCTCGGAGAAGCTCACGAACTACGAACACGAGGAAATTACCGCCGACCAGGCGGAACGCGTTCAGCAGATGTATCTACCTGGTGGGATGACCGGGTAACGATGTTTTCCCGGACATCGAAATATTTTAAAGGAGCTGAATGTATACAAGTCTTTCCGAAAATGTTCTTCTATAAAGTGTGGAAAATCCTTACTTGTTCACGCACGAATTGATCTTACGGAAAGTAGTAGCAGATGGATCCGGAATATTCAGACAAGCAAAAAGTGATTATCGAAGAGATTAAGCGGATAGCCAAAAAGTTAGGGGTGGAACAGCTATCAATGCATGATTTCGATCAACATCACAGAGTATCCGCACTTACAACTGTTGCAAATCACTTTGGCACTTGGAACGAAGCAATCGAAGCTGCCGGATTAATTCCCTATGCACCGGGTGCGAGTATTCACGGACCGATATTTTCTGATGATGAGCTTCTTTTTGAGATTATCCGCTTACATCAACAGTTTGGTAGGCCACCTTCAGACAGGCGAATGAATTCTCACGGTAAATTTTCGGCTAAGCCTTACGTGGATAGATGGGGAACTTTTACCAAAGCACGCGAAGTCGCGTATGAGAAATACGGTCGTCCTGAATGAGGCTTTTAGTTAGATGATGTCCGGGTAATGTGTATTACCCGGACGTTTTGTTCCACTTGCTGAGCCATTCTGCATGGCCCCTCCTCAGAAGCCGGATCGCGTAGACGGCCTGGTCTATTTCCTGATCCGTTCCCGTCAAAAACTGACGGGAAAGCCAGCAAATCGTGTCTTTGTAATCGTTGAAGTAATCAAACGGCTGATCTGGGTTTTCCAGCATCGATCGCACGATCATTGCTCTCTCCTGGCGAAAATCATTAATGGACGGCCCCTATTTCGCGATATCTTTTCATTTAAGGCCTACCGGACGTTACAAGGCAGCGACGCGATACAGGGCCTCTCAGGGGCTCAGACGGGCAGATTCTGTATTTAGGTGTACAATTACGCTACAGAATCCGGATTTTCATTCGGTTGCTGCGGTTCCCGCGGATACTCCTTTTTCAGTTCTCTAAGGAGCGGGGCGAAGTGATTTGCAGCGACATTCCTCACAGATCGTTTATGTGAGGCGGCGTATCGAGTTAGAGCCCACCATTCATCGATATCTATCTGAAACTTCACCCACTTTTTACTGCTCGCCATATTCTGCCCTTGACTTGAACACGCGGTACCACCCGTAATTTAAATCGATTTGCGAAGAAGCCGAAGCAGAATGATGGATCAGATGAAGTTTCGGTAATTCAATGAGCGGACGAGCATGGATGCGACTCCGCTTTATATCATTTCTGTACCAGGCAAGGAAGCCGGATCAATGCTGGATAAACTCCCCCTCAACGGTAAGAAGACTTATGTTGTCGCTGCCCTTACCGTCGTCTACGCCGTCTGCGGAATTCTCCTGGGCGAGATGCCCACTCAGGAAGCGCTGTTGATGATTGGCGGTGCTCTGGGGCTGACTACGATCGGTCACAAGATCGACAAGATCTCCAGCAATTGATGAGCGGCCTCCTGCGTATCATCGCCGTTATATTCGAGCTGCTGTTTTTCTGGACTAAGAAAAAGCACAGCGACGAATCTGAACGGCTCGAAGAGGTTGAAAGGTTCCAGCAGGATGCGACGAATCGAAATGAACCAGCTGTTCAATCGCAGTTTGCTCGTTGGCGGACTGCTGCTCGTATCCGTCGCAATAAGCGGCTGTAACATCTTCGAGCGATACGAGCGAAAGCCGGCTCCAGCTGTCATTCCCGTCCCTGCTAAAACGGTCCCTGATCATCTCGACCAGGGTGAGCCGGCCCCCTACCCTGGATGGCTTTTCTCCGAACCCCTTTTCAATGAGTACGCTCCACATTGGCAAAAAGGACCATTTGTGGAGGACGAAAAGTGATGATCATTTCGGGACGTGATCCCATTCCATTAATCGAAGACAAGCGACGCGCTGATAAGTCGCTTTATGAAAATTCCAACATCGACGGAATGTCTCCAGAAGATTTCCGGATGATGTTACTCCGGAGGATCGCCCTAGGTTGCTCAGTCCCTCCAGAGGCGTTTGTTGATCTCAAGAAAGATAGAAGATGACCACTATTTTCCCGGATCCCAACGATTCCAAGCATACCGATTTAGTGGCTCTCCTGTTTTGGATCTTTGCCATGATTGTCCTGGCTCTCACTCTGCCGGGCTGTCAGCAGGACAAGCAAACCTATCAACCGTTTATTGCTCCCGAGGTACCAGCTGAGCGCCCGGTTGACAAGATCCGTCCCGCGGCTCACAACGCAGCTGAACGCGTTGATGACATCCTGGAGGAAACTCCGGTGCCGGCCGTCGCTACTGAGCTGACTGATGATGTCCTGGACGGGATCGAGATGATCAATCCACTCCCACCCCCCACTGCACCTGATCCAAAGGTCGCAGAGATCATAGAACCGGATTTCGAACCTGTTGTTTCGCTTCCGGACATTTCTGAACCGACTACTGATGACGTCACAGAGGATTCAACTATGGGCATGTCCTCCTGGATCGTTGTCGTAGTCGGTTTATCTGCATTGGTGTATTTCGCTTTTAAAATGTTCAAAGGATCTGATCAGGATGACAAAGACCTTAAGCACGAAACAACGACCATCTGAGTTTCTCGGTGCTGATCCCTCGATCGAGGATGATGACCAGCTGGACCTGGTGTTGTACGAACTGTCCTGGCTCAAGGCTGTAAACAAGTCGATTGATGCGCGTAGCAATGAACAGATCGAAGCGATCAAAGAGCAGCAAGAACAACTGAAGGTTGTAACGTTCGGCGATACCGATGACGCCGAGCAGCTGACCATTCAGAAACGTATCGAGCAGCTCGAAGAGTTGGCAAAGAAATATAGCAAAGCCAACAAGAAGAACATGATCAGCGGGTCTACGAAAACAAAGAAGTTCCCGCACGGTTCAATTAGCTTCAGTAAGCAGCGGGACAAAGTCAGCTACAGGAAAGGAGTCGACGTTGAAGAAAGTTTCAGCCTGCTCGATGGGCTGCTGAAAACTCCATTGGTCGAGACTGTCATTGCCTGGTTGAAGTCGCTTTGTCTGTTCGGCAAAGATAAAGAGGCGCGTCTGCTGTATGAAGTGATCGAGTTGAAGCCGAAGTACAACTTCACGAAGCTGCTCGACAAGTACAACGAAAACCGTCTGACTGAAGAACACCTGGCTAAACTCGGTTTGCGTTTCTACAAAGGCACTGACCAGGTCAAAATCAACCCGGCCGAGTACGATCCTGGGTAGGAGGTACGGCCGCCGGCCCCCAGGGGATTTCCGAAAAATTCTCGGGTCCTCCGGAGGCCCCCCCGGGGCGGCGCGCGATGCTTCAATCGCATTTTTTTTGTCTCAAACTGATTTTTTTATTCACTTCTTCTTCTTCTCATTAAAAAAATTCACTTCTTTATGGGCAAAAAAGCATCAAAACGATCGCCCAAAAAAGCCACTCCCAAACGTCCTGCAACTCGATCGAAAAAAACGACCAGACGCAAAACTCCGCAGAAGGCGGACTCCGGAAAAATGCTTTTCGGTCAGAAGGAAGCGGCTGACTATTGGGGCCGGACTACTAAAACAATCCAGACTTGGATGCAGAATGGTCTGCCGGCGACAAAGTCCGGCCGGCAATGTGTATTCGATGTTGAGCTATGTCAGCCCTGGGTCGATGCCTTCCTCAGTGAATCGGAATCATCAGAATCAACCAAACTTAATGAGCAGCTGAAGGAAGCCAGGTTACGCGAGCAGCTCCTGAAGAATGACAAGCTGGAACGCGAAAAAGAAATCGCTGAAGGCAACCTGGTTCCCCTGGATGAATACGAGTTGTTTGCTGCTGAGCTGGTGATCGAGGCCCGAGACCAGCTGCTCAACATCCCGAAAGAAATGCGACGTCACCTCTGCAAGAAATGCCAGAAAAAGGTCGTTGAAGAAATGACGATGGTGATTGAGAACACTCTTCAACGTCTGGCAGCCGTCGAGGGAGGTCCGAAAAAATGATAGCCGCAGCGACTATCAAGGATCGGGTGAAACCGCTCTGGTCACCTCCTGAAAAAGTCTACGCCGAGGAGTGGATCCCGAATAATGTCAAGACTCCGGAGGGATCCGAGTACGAGGGATACTGCAGCTACAAACTCGCCCCCCATACCAGGGAAGTGTTCCGCGCTTTCGATGACGATAACATTCGGGAGATCTATCTGATCTGGGCAACCAGATCCGCCAAGACCACAACGATGACCGGTCTGATGATGCACGCAGCCGTCAACAGACCAAAGCCGATGGCGTTCGGATCCTGCGACGAACCGTCCACCAATCGGACCGTCGAAGAGATGATTTATCCGATGATCGAGAACTGTGCTGCGACGGCCGGCCTGGTCCCTCCGGAGGGAAAGCGGCCGTCTGACACAATTCCTTTCGATCGCTGCCGGATCCGGAAAGCCTACGGTGGCTCACCTGGTACCGTCGCCGGCTATCCGGCCTGTTACCTGTTCGGAAACGAGTGGGACAAATGGCCGCATCGGAAAAGTTCCGGCGAGGCCCAGCCGGCGAACAGCTTTAAACAGCGGGCGAAAGGATATCCCTACGAATCGAAAGCGATTTATGAATCGACTCCGGGACATATCGAGACGTCCCGAATCTGGAAACTCCGGAACGCCAAGCGGACGCAGCGACGCGAGTACTACGTCCCCTGCCCTCACTGCCTGCATCATCAGACGCTGATATTTGAACAGCTCTCCTGGGAAGGCAAGGGAGATTCAGACGCTGATGAAATCCTGGCAGCGGAAACGGCCGTCTATCTATGCGAGGACTGCGGGAAGCCGATCCAGAACGAAGACCGGGCCGAGATGATGCGGGCCGGCCGGTGGGTGGCGGAAGGTCAGACCATTGATCGGAAAGGCCGGATCCACGGAAAACCGACCGTTCAATCGGCCTATATTTGCTTCGGTCCTTTCTCAACGCTCTATTCTCTGCTGATCAGCGGCTGGGACCAGATCGTAGCGGAATGGCTGGCCTGTGGTGACGACCAGGACAAGATTCGCGACTTCTATAATTCCACGCTCGCCCTCCCCTGGGATCCCGCTCCCGAGGAAGCCGATCCCAGCGAGCTCGCCCGGATCCTCCGGAGCGATCTGGATCACGTTGGAATCTGTCCTGCCTGGTCTCGGTTTATTACCAGGGCCGTCGATGTTCAGGCCAAATCAGCCGGCTTTGAGTTTCCCTGGCAAGTCTGTGCCTGGGGCGATGGCGGCCGCGGTGCCACGGTCGACAAGGGGACCGCATTCGGCTTCCAGGAACTGGGGGGAGTTCTCAATCGTCGGGACTATCCCCATGTGGACAAAGGGCCGAATCTGTTTGTTCCGTTCGATCTGATCGATTCCGGAGACGGTAATACTACTGACGACATCTACAATTTCTGCCGGAATCGTCCCTTCTGTTTCCCGCTCAAGGGGGCTTCGACGCATATGCCCAAAAACTACTCGCTATCCGAGATCGACAACCAGTTACGGAAAGAACAGTCGGAAAGCAAAGAACGCCGGCTGCTGCGGGGAGAAGTACTCCTGGTCCTGGTTAATACCATGCGATCGCAATTCTGGCTGCAGCGGATCCTGGATGGTCGCATGAATCCGGAGGCGATCAACCGATTCACGATCGCGGATCAGCTGGCCGACGATGAAGACTTCCTGGAAGAACTGCTGAATGAATATCCGGAGATCGATTACGGACCTGACGGCTTCTATACCAAGGGCTGGAAACGCCGGACACGGAATCCCAACGACCAGCGAGACCTGATTCGCTACAACTGGGCCGCGGCCCAGATCATCACGAACAACGGCCAGGAATGGTTTACGTTACCAGAGCGGCCGAAGTCTAACGAAGAGGTACGGAAGCCTCGACGGAAAAAGAAACCCAAAAACTCACTTTTGCATGGAGGCGGTCGACAATGGCCCGGAAGAAATCGGTAAGAAACCAACAGAACAAAACACAAACCAAGACGGAAGAAAAAACGCCAGCTCCTTCAGCGACTGACTTTCTAAATCAGAATTTAGGAGAAGGGTTTGAACAGAACAGTGATGGCGAAACAGAAAAAGATCAGACTGCGGGCACTGAGGAAAAGGGTCCCCCGGCCGAACCTCCTGCAGAGAATCCGGATCCGGAACCGACGAAACAGACTCCCAAACCAAAGCCGACAGACCAGAAGCCGGCAAAGAATGTCCGGGAAACTATGCGGAAGCCACGGCGCGGAGATCCCTGTTCGGTCAAAGGATGTCCGGGAAACCTTATTTCGTACTCGCGAAAGCGTGTTGAAAAGAAGCTGATCCTCTATCTGGAGTGCAGTGCGTGCAAAACCAAACCTACGCCAGATAAACAGGTTATCAACTACGGACATTAATTATGCTCTGAAACGTGCAAAAAGCTATTGCAAAAAACGAGCGGCGCTTATCAGAGTACGACGCCATGACTGGAACGACCTGGCAATACGCTGATTACATTTCGCTCGACGATCCCACCGCACGGCTGGCCCGCTTGCGACTTCATATACAGGAAGTCGCACAGCGGACCATCGCCATTGAAGGCCGCTCACAGAACGTGACGGCCGTGAATCAGAGTTATCTGGATTCTCTGAAGAAAGAGGAACGCGAGCTGAATCAGCAGGTAAACGGATCGAGTTACAGTCACTTCCGTCGCAATTCCATCACGTTCCGGAGGGATTGATTGTGCCACGGCAGGAAGTGAAACTGAATCTGATTGATCGAGTTGTCTCGTACTGGAATCCATCAAAGGGACTGCAACGGCTCCAGGACCGTGCCATGCTCTCCAGTTTCGACGCGGCCCAGAAATCCCGACTCAACCGGGACCGTTCAGGCAAGAAGCCCGGAGGGAGTGGCGACGATCATATTGACCGCTGGTCACTCTGGGAGTTACGCGAGACGGCCCGGGACCTGGACCGCAATAACGGCCTGGCGATGGCGATTGTCGATCGCGTGATTGAGAATGTGTTCGGCCCGTACGGCTTCGAGCTCCGTCCCAAAACTCCGGACGATGATATCAACAAGCGGATCCAGGAAGATTTCCGGAACTGGATGCACTTCGACTTCGATGCCCGTCGTGAATTCTCCGGTTGGGAAGTCATGCGGAACGTTTACCGTTCCGAACTGCGGGACGGCGATTTCTTTATGCAGTATCTGTATCAGGGCAACGGATCCTGTATGGGTTTTGAAGGGGAACGTGTCACCAATCCCCGCGGTGCCAAAGAGGTGCAAATCCGCGGATTGAAAACCGTAAACGGGATCGCCAAACAGAACGGAATCAAAAAGTATCTGTGGGTGGCGGATGAAAACCCCAAAAGCCCCAACGTTCCTGTAGATCAAGGTAAGGCGATCAGGGCCGATAATGTTGTCCAGTTCTACAACCCCCGTCGCTACACTCAGGGCCGCGGCCTCCCGATCTGTACTCCCCTGATCCGGGAGATTGATGATATCGACGATCTGCTGCTCTTCGAACGCCTGGCGGCCAAGAAAGCAGCCTCAAACAATATGGTCGTTTATACGGAAAATCCAGTCGGTGCCTCGGAATGGATGACGAAACAGTTCCAGGAACGTAACGGCGATGACGATATCGCACTGGAAGAATGGGATCCGCTGGGAGTCAATCATTTACGAATCGGTGAGAAAATCGACTCGATTCCCAGTAATCATCCTGGGACCACGTTCGAACCGTTTATCGTACTCCTGAACCGTTACGTCGGTATCCCGATGGGCCTCCCCCTGGAACTGGTCCTGCTGGATTTCAGCAAAGTCAACTTCGCGAGCTCCCGGCAGCTGCTCAACCAGGCACAACGCCGGTTTGAAATCAACCAGGATCAGATTGCTTTCAAACTGTACCTGATCTATCGGCTCTGGTTGGATCATCGGATTGACCAGGGACATTACGATAAATACAAAATGGGAGCATTCCACTACGCTCACAACTGGGCCTTCCCTGGCTGGCCGTCACCGAATCCGCTCCAGGACGCGCAGGCCTGTGCCCTGGCGATCCAATACGCGTTCGGATCCCGTACCGACTATAACCGCCGGCGAGGCATCAGCCAGGACCGCATCGAGCAGGAACTCGAGAACGAAACGAAACAGCTCGTGGAGCGTTCGATTCCGATCAGTGACAAGATCAACCCCATGCGTTCCAGTTCTTCAAACGGTCAGACACAAAAGCAGGAGGCCGCATAAATGGGATTGGACATTTCAATGCCTCCTGGTGAGTGGATGATTCTGCCGACGGCGATCGATGACACGGCTCTGATGTATCAGCAGTTTCTGCAGTCGCTGCAGAACTCCGAGGGAGCTTTTTTCGATGATGCCGACGAACACGAGGAAACCATCGATCTCTCAGATTGTCAGATCATTGAAAACGTCGCGATCGTGCCTCTGCACGGTGTCATGGTCCGTTATCCGAACTGGATGACGCGCTGGTATGGAGCGACATCGACCGATGAATACGCCAGCAAGATCGAGGCCCTGGCCGATCGAGGGGACATCGACTGCATTATCCAGGACGTTAATTCCCCGGGCGGCGTCGTCGCCGGCCTGGATGAAGCCTGGGAACGCATTGAGGAGGTCCGTAAGCGGATCTCCATCAAGACCGTCTGTAATGAAATGATGGCCTCCGCGGCGGTCTACATCGGCTCCTGTGCTGATGAAACCATTGTGACGCGGAACGGTCTCGCCGGATCGATCGGTGTGATCCAGGAACGTCCGGACTGGTCGAAGTACGAAGCGGAACGCGGGATCGAGACCAAAGTGATCGTGTCCGGCAAGTACAAGGCGGCCTTTCATCCGTCCGTTCCCTTCAACGCCGATCACCAGGCGATTCTGCAGAACAGATCAGATCGGATCTATCAAACGTTCCTGCAGGTGGTCGCTGAGAATCGACGGACGTCCGTCGACAACGTTTTAAACAATATGGCCGACGCACGGATATTCACAGGCCAGGAAGCAGTAGAGGTAGGCCTGGCTGATCGCGTCGGCACTCTCAGACAATTGGTCGCCGAATTAACGGGGCCGAACAATTCTCAACCCTTTAATTATGGAGACGAGGACGATGGCGAAAATTACTACGCCCGAATCATCGAACACTGAACCGGCAGCCGGCGGTACCAAACAGGAAACCCTGGTTGAGAAAACTCCCCTGGGTATGTCTGCTGAGCAGATGAAGAAATCTAATCCGGAAGCGGTCAAGCAGATGGAAGAAGCCGCAGCTGCCAAGGCAAAAGCGGAAGCGAAAGCCGAATCTGACAAAGCCCTGGACGAAATGAAAGCGGCGTTCCCAGAAGATCTGGATTTCGCGATCGAGTCCCACAAGGCAGGTCTGAGCGTCAATGATGCAAAGGCCAAACGTTACGACGATGTCTCCGCGAAAGTCAAAACGCTGGAAACCGAGAACGCAGATCTGAAAAAGAAAACGGAAAATCTCAATGTCACCTTCGGTAGTGACAACGATGAAAGTGGCGAAGGCGGTGCCAAGACTGGCGATGATGAGTGGCAAAACGAAGCGGCCAAGATCTGGAACAAAGACGATAAATTGCAGTCGGAATTCAGCGGTAACAAAACTGCATTTTTCGCCTACTACAAAAAACGTCCTCACGAGTTCAAGTAATCCCTTACTGGGCTGACAGACGTCGTTTTCACAGATCACACATTTTTTAAATAGGAAACAGTCTCATGACTGCATTATCAAAAGACACGCCGATTATCAAAAGTGTCGGCGAGAAAGTTGCCTATCCGGTTCTGGCCGCAACCAGAATCTACCAGGGATCGGCCGTTGGTTTGACCACGGCCGGATACGCCCGGCCCTATCAGCTGGGTGACCGGTTTATTGGTCACACTCCGGAGGGGATGAACAATTCCAACGGAGCCAGCGGCGATGTTTCTGTAACCGTGTTCCGCGGTCAGTATTACATTCTGCTCAACCTGTCCGGCGTCGCAATCACGGATGCGGCAATCCGGGCCTCGGTCTATGTCCAGGACTCAGGAACCTACTCGCTGCGAGTCGGTTTCAAAATCGGCGAGGTCGTGCACTATCGTGAATCCGGCAAGGCGATTGTCCTGGTCGACACCGACCCCCAGTTCAATGTTCTGGCGGAAACCGTCGTCCTGGCGGATTTCACAGACAACACTGACACGACCGGTTACGCCGATCTGTCGACGCCCCTTCCTGAAGGATCTGTTGTCCTGGGCTGGCAGGCTGATGTTAAAACCGGATTCAGCGGTGATACGACTGCGACCGTTCAGGTAGGTGAGTCCGGGAACATCGACCGGTTCTCTGCCAAGACTGACAACAGCTGTTTGACTGCAGACGTAGTCGGTACAGCTGCTGCAGCAGTTGCGGCCAATCAGGGATACCTGGCCGGTGCTGTTACGCCGCGCGTGACGGTCACCGGTGGATCTGACTTCGGCGGCATCTCTGCCGGCGAAATGGACATCAAAATTATCTTCGCTCCAACGCTCCGCGTTTGATCGTCTGACTGATACTTAAACTCCTGTGTCCGGAGGGATCCGGATTCAGAAAACAAATCATGGAGGAAAACTATGGCCATACAGCCAAGAGGTGGAACCGGTCAGCTGAGTGAACGCGGTATCCTGGGGATGTTCTACGAAGCCCTGGAAACGCCGAGAGATCAAAGCTGGATCGGTATGATTTCAGAAATGGTCGATTCCGATCAGGAAATCGAAACGTATCGCAGCCTGGGACACGTCCCCCGGATGAAAATCTTCCAGGGAAGCAAAGACGTAAAGCAGCTCCGTAAGTACGAATTCGAAATCCGCAACGAAGAGTACGACGTGACGGTCGGAATTCCCGTGCGGGATATCCGTCGCGACAAGACCGGGCAGATTCAGAAGCGGTTGAATGAGATGGTTACGGCCAGTACCACTCACTGGAACACGCTCGCGTCTGGTCTGATCGTGAATGGTCACACGGCAGCCTGTTACGATGATTCGAATTTCTTTGCGACCGATCACCAGGTAGGTGACAGCGGAGTACAGACAAACATCATCACTGCCAGTGATTACACGAATCTGGCAATCGTCGCTGCGACCAATCCGACCGCGGCCGAATTTGCTGACGCGATCTTAAGTGCGATTCAGCAGCTGTATTCATTCAAGGATGAACACAACGAACCTCTGAATGAAGAGGCCCTCTCGTTCATCGTGATGGTACCGATCCAGTTTTGGGCAGTTGCTCAGCGAGCTGTTAGTTCTAACTTCCTGGCAGTGCCAGGCGGTGGGCAGACTGACAACCCCTTGAAGGATTCCCAGTTCAAAATCGAAATCGTGCCGAATTCCCGGATTACGTTCACCGATTCGTTCTGTGTCTTCCGGGCTGACAGTTCCGCCAAGGCACTGATTCGCCAGGAGGAAGTATCTCCGGAGCCGGATGTTCTCGGCGCAGGATCCGACCACGCTTTCAAAGAGAAGGAATGGTTGTTCTCCGTCGATACAACCCGGGCGATGGGTTACGGAGCCTGGCACCAGACTGTCAAAGTCACGTTCAGTACCGCCAGTTAATCACTGAGCGATTCCAAGAACAACCTCAGCCAGGCGGCGCAGGGATGCTGCCTGGCTCCTGTTTACTTTACCTGTCAATCATTTACCCACGGAGGGGAACACGATGAAGTCTAAATATCTCGTTTTACCGGCTCTGCTCGTGGCGATCGCCCTGATCTGCCTGGCCGGATCCAATCTCAAAGCGGACCAGAAATCAGACCAGTTTGAAGCGCCTGCCGTTACCTCGAGTAAACCGGCGGCGGACCAGAAACAGCAGCCGAAAGCGAAACAGCTGCCCACGCTTTACATTCTCACGACCAAGGATTGTGCCCCTTGCGAGCGATTCAAGAATGAAATCCTGGCACGCGGCGAGCGGGCAAAGTGGCTGATCAAAAATCATAAATTGCTCATTGTCTCGGTCGATGGATTCCCTTCCGTGATGGCCAGCAACGGCAGCCAGTTCACCTGGCCGGCGGGATGCTGGGAACGCAGCGGAAGTCCGCTCCAGGCCCTGACGGACTATCTCGGCTACAAAAAGGAGGCCTCAAAAGTGGGAATCAAAGATCTCGCAGAAGCAAACGCGAATCTGGTGTTATCCGATGCGTCGGGAGTCGCCCAGGACGTGGTATGTATTTCGCCCTCCGGGACGGAGTACTCCGTAAAAGGCGACTTCCTGGAGGATGAAGCGGAACCGCTCCGGGTTGAAGGCAGTTCCGAGACGCAGTCCAGGACGGCTCTGGTCGACCTGCCAAGGACGATTACCGGAATCCCTGCATTTGAGCGGAAATGGAAATTCCGCATCAACAGTGAAACCTGGCAGTTTAACGGCTTCAAAGGCAAGGACGCTGACGTCCAGACCGTGATGCTGTTGATACCGGGGCAGGAAAAATTTACCGGGCGAGGAGCACGGTACTAGGAGCCCCTCATGCCAGACGTCACACCAACAGGACCTTTATCACTTCCGTTTGAGCAGGCCGCTCTCATTTTGGCCGCCTGCAATACGTTTCAGTCCGTGTGTGGTGTGGCGTCGGCTTCATTGGCCAGGGAAAAGATTTACTATCCGTATTACGACCTGGGAGAAAAAGACAACGCCTGGCCGATTCCGGGAATCATCATCAACGACGACGACATGAATCAGCAGTTCATGAATCGGAATCTGGATCAGGGAGGCTCACTCCTGGTGACGTTCTGTTTTCCGGTCAATGAAAATTATGTTTCGGAAAATGGAGAGATTGAGCCGGAAAACCAGATTCTGGACTTCCGGAACAAACTGGGGGCGATCCTGAATGAAATGCTTGCCCTGGCAAATACACCGAACCCGGATACGAACCTCTGTTATCTGCACGTCACGCGCTGGGAAAAGTGGAGTACTCCTGTTCTGTTGAGCAGTCCTCATGCAGCTGAGGAAATGATGCACGCTGCGTTTGTTTTGGAATGGGTGGCATAAATGGCCGGACCGGTGGTCACTGCAACGGTAGATTATCCCCGGGATCCCGCTTTGTATCAGCGGGACCATGCTCGGTTTCTGCGCGAAGCGAACCGGAACGCAGCCGTCTATCATCACCGAAACCACATTCCGCGGCACTTTGAGCCATTCGCGTCGGTGAAATACGGTTATGCTCCCCGGCGGTCGTATGTCACGAAACGGAAAAAATACCAGGACTTGAAAGATCAACTCGGCCTGCCTCCCCTGGTCTCCCCCCGTCTGACCGGCGGTCAGACGCAACGCCAGGTCACCACGCAACGCCAGGTGACAGCGACACAACATCGCAGCCGGCTGACGATGCGACTCCCCTTCCGCGGCGGTACCGGCCGGTTCCGGACACAGCCTGGACAACGCGAGCTGTCCGTCAGTCAGAAAACTGTGCTGCAGATCATCAGCGAAATCGAAACGATCGCTCCGGATGAGCAGCGAAAACTGAACGAAGAAATCCACCGGGACTACGCCAAACAGGCCAACAAGCCAGGCGTCCGCAAAAGAAAACGATTTGGAGGCAGATAATGACATTAGGCGTCATGCAGAACTTTGGTATTTTCCCGGCCGTCTTCGACGGTCTGACCATCAATCACATGCTCAGCCTGGGGTTTTCGACGAACATTCAGCAATTGATCTCCCGGGCCGGCGGTTCGGTCGATCCGGCCCTGATCGCGGAGATCGCTCGCGAGAATGAAATTCGGTTGACAACCGGCGATATCGGGACCGTCCTGGGATCCGTCTCTCCGACCAACGGTCTGGCTGTCACTACTTCCGGAGAGATTCAGTACCAGAAACGGCAGTCCGGCGGCGTATTTACGACCAGTTCCGAACACGTCACGCTCAACAGCACCAAGGGGATGCTGATCCCCCGCACGATCAACAGCAGCCAGGACTCCCAGGAAGCGGCGACGCTGGAACTCTCCTATATCCCGCTGCGTGTCGGGACGAATGCCCCGTTCATCGTGAACGTGAATCAGTCGCTGACCGGCGTCCCGGGAGTCAACACGCTCTACAAACAGGGGCCGATCGTGTTCGAAGATACGACGCTGTTCGATATCCAGGACTCGACGACCGATTTCGGCATTACGTTCGAACACTGGCGGGGATCCGGAGCAACGGCAGCAGCGGACGGATCAATCACCAAACGCGAACCGAAAATGGAATTCACAGGCCGTAACCTGGAGCTGCTGAACTCGATCGGCGGCGGCCTGGTCGGGATGACCGAAGGGATCACGCAGTATTACCGCCAGATCGGCTATACGGACAATGCCGGTGCCCATATCGCCATTTCTTTCAGTGCCGGCACCTATGAGATTTCCGACGTCTCCGGCCAGGGCCAGAACTCGGTGGATCAGAAAGTGACCGTCATGGGGACCGGGACGATCTCGGTTACCGTGGGGGCCTCCATTCCCACAAGTTAAACCAGGAGCAATTATGCCTACTCACAAAATCAACCAGGACTGGCAGGCCGGCAATGAAAGCCTGTCCAAACAGATTACGATCACCGCGGACGGCGAGGCCAATATTGAGGTCGCCGTCGCCGATGGGTCGACGGACCTGGCGATCAATATCGCGATCGACTACTCGGCGCTGCAGTTGCTGTTCATCGTCGCCGATCAGGACCTGACCATCGAAACCAACGACGGTTCGACTCCCGACGACACGCTGACACTCAAGGCTGGAAAGCCGATCGTCTGGTATGACGGCTGCGGTTACAGCAATCCCCTGAGCGCCGATGTCACGGCCCTCTATGCCACCAATGCGAGCGGCACGGATGCCACTCTCACTGTCAAAACTTTGCAGGATGCCACTCCCTGATGATTAGCTATTTTCTCCCCCACAAAAACGGATCGAACCAAAATCACCTGGTGGAAGCGGGTCTGGAGATGCTGCTCCGGCCAGGCGATGACAGTCCGAAGTTTGCCGATCTGCCCGGTCCAGGGCCGGGGGACCTCCCCGGGCAGATCGTCAGCTGGGGGAGTTCTGAATGCCTGGCTTATCTTCCGGAACAACAGACCTGGACTCCTGCTCCACCAGATCCGAAGCGTGAGCAGCCGGCGGAACGCTATTGGATCGGACGCCCCAAAGGTCAACTACCAGGCCCGAAGGATCTCGCCAGAAAAGCAGATTCGACTTATGACGGCATCCCGATGCGTCTCGGAGACGGCAATAACTGGGTCATGCCGAATGCACTCCGGTTTCCCCACTATCTGGGTTATGACGAGTCCGGTCACTATGACCGGTTCCCGGCAAATGAATGCCGGTCGCTCTATGATCGGACGCTCTGGGCCCTGGATCACGCTCAGCAGGTCATGAGAAATGAGACTGAATTTGATGATCAACGAACCTTTGAGTATGTGATCGAAATGCTGGCGATCAATTACCGGATCTGTCCGCAGCTCGTATCCATGTTGCAACTGTTCAATGATGCCAACTTGTTCCGGGCGATGTGTAACACCACGGACGTCGATCAACTGTTTTCAATTCAGGAGGATTTAAAAAAAAACAGTTCAGTCTGAATCCCCTCTGGTTAAGGGCCGTCGCATTTTCCCGCGGCCAGGTGAAACACCCTACCCTGTCTGATTTCGTTCTTCTTCAGTTTGTTCAATAGGCCACGTCATGACTAATAAAATCCAAATGGATTTGAGCGTACGAGACGCGCAGATGGTGGCTGCCTGGAAACGGAGCACGCAATCAATTGCTGCTTTCAATAAGGAACTGGACAAAATCGGTCAGAAGCAACGCCGGAACCGAAGCCAGTCGAATCGCTTCTTTAAGGGAATGACGACGAATCTCGCTTCGATGGCTGCCGGCTACATATCCGTAGCCGGGGCTGCCGGTCTGCTGATCAATGCGAATCGGGATATTATTAATCAGACCGACGAAGTCGCGAGAAAATATGACGAGATTTTCCGTAAATTTCGAGTTCAGTCAGGTTTGAAAGGACTTGAGGGAGATGCTGCCAGAGGTCGCATTCTGGATATTGCGGAAAGACAGGCGTTTCCTTCAGAACAGGCTTCCAATGCAGCGACACAGTTAGTTTCTTCCGGTTTTTCGCCAGCAGAAGCGTCAGGTGGATCCCTGGAGGAGTTTCTGCGGATTCTGAATGCCAGTAATGTTACGGGTAAAGAAGTCGATCCGACCGAACTGGCGAAAGCGATCTCCAGTTATCTGGAATCCCAGGGGCTGGCCAAAAATGAAAAGAACGTGGCAATGGTCGGCCGTCGCGTTCAGGCGTTGTTTAAAGGGACGAACCTGCAGTTGCCTGATCTGGCAGAATTGGCGACTGTATCAGAGATCTTTAACGGGCTGCTGACCGTTGAAGAACAGCTCGGTACGTTCTCGACGCTGGTTCAATCCATACCGGCAGCAGAGGCAAAAACCGGTTTTCGAAACTTCGTACTCCGTCTGAATACCGTTACCGACGATCAAAAAACGAAGGTGAAAGCACTTGATCAACTGGGCCTGAAAAAAGAAGACGTCGATTTTGTGGGTGAGGATCTGGGGACGATTCTCGATCGACTGGCCGTCGGCCTGGATAAGTTACCCAAAGAGAAACGCGCACCTGTTCTCAATCAGATCTTCGGAGAGAGAACAATCGCGGTCGCACAGTCGATGATCAACCGTCGTAAAACGATTGAGGAGTCCTATGGAATTCAGGACAACGTGAAAGGATTCCTGTCAGATGTTGACGAAGCGACTTCTGGCAGAAATGCAGCAGAACGACGTGCCACAGTACGACTAGAAAGACGCCGATTTGCACAGGACAAACAGGATAGTCTTAAGGTTAAGGAGCTGAGCGAGCTGGAAGAAAAAGAGGGTGTCTCCCCACTTCGACGTGATATCAACGAAAAGGGGTATTACATAGCCCGCTATCTGGGAGCTGAACCGGATACTGCGTTAAATATAATCAATCCCTTGGATTGGGGATCTGTCTCTGATGCAGTTGATCAGAGCGTCGAAACCAGAGCGAAACCAGCTTCGGAATATGGGACTGGTGAAGCACCTCCTCCGGCTCCTCCCGCTCCATCGCCTAACACAGTCACACCACAACAATTGGAACGACTCCAGAAAGATGTTCAGGAAGCGGGATTTGAAAAAGTCAAAAAGCCGGCAGACGATAACATTCCCGCTGCTCCGGTTCGCGGCTTACGGAACCTGATCTACGGCGATGCTCCCCCTCGAAACACCATTCCGATTCCGAACTGGTTTTCCAGCAAACCAAAAGAACAGGCTCCGGCTCCAACATCGGAAGACGCTTCTTTCAATCCTGTTGCCAATGCCGCTCCCGCTATTAACCCTGCATCAACCGACCAGCTGACCAAGGCACTGCAGGAGAACACGGCCGCGATTAAGGCAGCCCAGGATAACAAGAAGCCAGCCGAAAGCCAGAAACCGGTGCAGGTCAAAGTCAGCGTCTCCGCTGACACGTCGACCGCTCCCAACGGTCCCCGGGCCTCGGCCGCATTAGCGAGGCCGGCCAAATGAGCGCACCAATCGTACACGCGGGACTCACGTTCCCCGGCATTCACCAGGACCTGATCTTCGGGACCCCCGAACTGAAACGTCAAAAAAACGTAATCTTCAGCCTCAAGGGAGCGACCAGTCTGAATGGGGAAATCGATACACGGGAAATCACTGTAGAACACTGGTTGTTCAACGGTTATTCCTATGCCGAGCTGATTGCGGCTCTCAGCGCGATCAAGGATCACGCGTCCGTCAAAGGAACTCTCGTCGACAGCCTGGGAACGACGTTCAGCAACGTCGAATTCCTCCGCCAGGAACCGATTCAGGGGCCGCTCTATGATCCGGTCAAAGGGTGGTGGAAAAAGATCCGACTCGTTTTTGAGGAGCTGACACCATGAGCGTACTCCTGGACGGCGTCTGGATTAAAAGCATCGGCTGGTCTGGCCGGCGGTCACTCCTGATCGAATTCGGGACGATCTATACCGATCGTCTGCACCAGCTGTACGCCGGCCGCTGTCTGATCGGTCATACCAGGCATATCGCCGAGCGGCGGATCACCTGTCAATTCAACCCGGAGAGCGGGACACCGGTAACGCTGATGCTGGCCGCGGTCTCCGATGGCGAGGGATCTATTGACTATGGTGATAAATTCGGCCGGCTGCCGGCGAACCGTTACGTTTTGAACTGGATGGCCAGTTTTTATCCTGCGGACGCGGATCATTTCGAGATCACCGGTTCGACCGAACCGGGGGGCGAGGTGGATCCGGAAAACGTCCTGGAGCGACTGCACTTCACCGGCGACGGTGACTACAGCTGGGAGACCCCCTACCTGGACGGGAGCGGGTACCACAAATTCAAGATTACCCCCCGCGACAACTGCGAGCCGGCGGGCAACGCCGGGACCGCGACCGAGGTGACGGTTTACAGCCTGCTGCCTCCGGACGATGTCGCGTTCCAGGAAGACGGCAGTCGGTTTCTGCTCTCAGAAGACAGCGGTGTGGTCACCATCGATTTCAGTTACGGGGGCGGATCATGACAGAAGAAATATTGAGACGCTTGTCGGTGCTGGAAAAGCACATGGAAAACCACGCGGACCAGTGCGCCACAACCGTCGATCGCTGTGCTCTCTCAATGCAGCAGAGCGCGACCGATATCAGGCTGATTCAGGAAAGATCCACGCATCAGAACCAGCTGACGGAAAGACGACTGGATCACATACAGGACCTGGTCGAAACACAGCATTTGGTTCTGAATGGAAATCCCCGCCAGGACACGAAAGACCGGGGACTGATCGGCGACGTCGAGCAGCTGAAAAGCTCAGACGCCCGCAAGAAAAAACTGTACTGGAGCATGATCACGGCGTTTGTCGTGGTCATGGCTTCCAGTTTATGGAGTTTCATCACAGGGAGTGGAAAGGAAGATCATGGCAGATCAGAACCAACTGAAACCACCGTGCAAAAAACGAGTCCGGACGCGCGTTACTTACACGGCGATCATCGAAGTCGTCGACGCGAATAACAAGCGAAACGAAGAACAGTCCCGTCAAATCGTCCATCCGATCAACCCGGTCGACAAAGCGGGATTTGAAAAAGCCTTTGAGCTGGTTGAGATCGCCCGCCTGGCCAAACAGGACGAAATCGACCGGGAACACCAGGAAGAAATGCAGCGGTACGAGGAAGCCCGGCGGGAGGCCGCGCTGTCGTTACCGGAAAAGATTCTGGCCTTTCTGATCGGCAGGTGACCTCCCGCTGATCAACACACTACCCCATCTATAAATTAATATCATTCAACGCAGGGAGGCGGAAGCGTGCCTAAAATATGTTTCGATCTCAACAGCTCAGTCGAACAAATGGAACAACTCAACCTGGTCGCCGGCGGCGAGCTGACAATCAGCTCCGGAGCGATCACGATTACCAGATCCCTGCACACGGTCGACACCGAGGGGGACGCAGTCACGGACGATCTGCACACGATCAACGGCGGATCCGCCGGCGACGTGATTCTCCTCGGCAGAGCCAGCACGGCGCGGGCCGTGGTGCTGAAACACAACGCCGGGAACATCAAGACGCCGGCGGGAACCGATCACGAGCTGACGGCCAACGGGTTCGTCCTGCTCAAACACGATGGCAGCAACTGGCACGTGCAATCCGGAAACGGCTCCGGTTACGCGCTGAATAAGCTCGCCTGTCTGACCGTTGTCACGTCCAACGTTACGCTGAATGATACGCAGACGCAGAACGGCGTCTACCTGGGAGCCAATGCCCGCGTGTTCCTGGCCGGCCAGACGGATCCAACCGAGAACGGCCCCTGGATCGTGAAAGAGGAAAACCCCTATTATCCTTCTTCCGGAGACTGGATCCGGCCGGACGATTTCCAGGACGGTTTTTCCGTCTCCGGTCACCTGTTTTATATCGAGTCGGGAACCGAATATGCGGAAACCGTCTGGATGATTGCCAATACGGCAGGCGAGGACATCGTCGGCACGGATGACCTGGTTCCCGTTCACCTGGGAAATAGTGATGCCGGCGGAACCGAGTTTGATATCAGCACCCTCACGGCTGAGTCCAGTAATGCGGACGATGACCTGATCGCCATTTATGATACCTCCGCGGCCGGCATGCGCAAGCAGACCCGCTCTGAATTTCTGGCCGGCGTGAGCGGCGGATCAGGCGTACCGTCGACCAGAACGTTGACGGCCGGTATTGGTCTGACTGGGGGAGGCGATCTTTCGGCTGACCGGACGTTTGCCCTGGATCTTAATGGCCTGACCGCGGAGTCCACGGCCAGCGATTCGGATTACATCGCAATCTATGACGGGTCGGCCGGAGCGATCCGCAAACAGACCCGCGGTGAATTCCTGTCGGGAGTTACCAGCGGTTCCGTACCAACTTCCCGAACCATCAGTGCCGGCGTCGGTATCAGTGGCGGGGGTGACCTGTCGGCCGACCGGACATTGAGTCTCGATATTACGGGACTCACGGAAGAAGCCTCCACCGGCAGCACTGATTTGCTGGTGATCTACGACGCGTCGGCCGGTGAATACCGCAAACAGACCCGCTCAAATTTTATCGCCGGTATCACCAGCGGGTATGTCCCAACCAGTCGCAGCATTTCCACTGGCGTCGGTTTGACAGGCGGGGGAAACCTGTCTGCTGACCGGACCATCAGCATAGATATCACTGGCTTGTCCCTGTCCAGCGAAGCTGACAACAACGATCAGATTATGATCTACGATGGGAGTGCATTTGGTCATCGTCGGCAGACACGACAAAAGTTTTTGTCGGATGTGTTTCTGGTCGACGGTTCGCGCGCTTTGACAGGTCAACTCTTGTGTACGGTGGTCAGCGAAGCGGCATCAATAGCGGCACCACAAGTCACGGCGGATGGAAATACGGATACCGGGTTCTACTTCGCTATTGGTAACAACTGTGGAATCGCTTGCGGAGGTGATTCGGTCTTCACCTATGGTACTGTTTCTCGATCCAAGAAGAAGCTCTACTGTGAAAGTGATCTGGACGTCACCGGTCAGACAATTCTGGATTACCTGAATCTCCGGCAGATCGCAGAACCTGCAACTGGTCCTTCTTCCGGAGAGGCGCAGCTGTTTATATCAGATGGTACCGGAATCGGTGACGCCGGCGACCTGATGATCAAGATCAATTCCGGAGGCACCACTAAAGTGGCCACACTGGTCGATTACTCGACACTCTGATTACTGTATACCACTCTACCCCCTAATTCGATGAAACAAGAATCATGATTAAGAAAAACACCAGACACGTGATCGGGATCCTCACCACAGAAGATGCTCACCTTACTGATCAACGGCTGAAGTCTGTTTTACATAATTATCCCCGGCCGATCCTGTTCAAGCGGCCGGGAGATCCGCTGTCCGAGTTTGCGCAACAGTTCGAAACGATTGAAGTCGCAGACGAGGCAGCTGCCAACCAGGTCGTCCAGGAGAGGTTCAAAGGCGCGATCCCCTTCCTGGAACAAACGGTTCCGGATCCGGAACCCGATGCGGATCCGGTGCCGGAAGTCAAACCGACTCCGATTCGCGTCGGCTTCATTCTCCACGGCCTGGCATTCGGCGGGATCTCGCGAGTCATTCTCAACATGCTGGAAGCGCCGGTGAACCATGGTCTGGAGTGGGCCGGGATCGCCATCCATTCTCTGAACCATCTGGACCAGGACGTCACAGAGAAGATTTCTCGTTACTGCCCCGTCTATTCCGTCCAGGAATCGGAGCACACGCTCCAGGCAGAGAATCCTTACCAGGCAGTGATTGATCGGGCGGACGTAATTTACATGACCGGTATTGTGGACCGGATCCCGCTGCTGGACTTCACGGAGTTTGACGGCAAGCCGGTCATCCTCTCCGCGCACGGGCAGTGCGAATTCAGCCGCAGCCAGATCGAGACGATCAGTCAGTACGGCGGTCAAAAGATCTACCTGGCGGTCAGTCAGTCAGCGGTTCAGAGTTATCCCGCACCACTGCGGGATCAGGTCCGCGTGATTTATAATGGGATCAATTATTCCCGCTGCGCTCCCCTGCTCGATCGCAAAGCGGTCCGGGCCTCCTGGGGCATCGATGAGGATACCAAAGCGGTCGGCTACCTGGGACGGTTGGCTTACGACAAACGGCCGATGGCAGCAGCCGAAGCCGTACAGGAACTCGGTGAGGGTTACCATGCCGTCTACATTGGCAACGGCTACGCCGAGGATAATCTGCGTCCCCAGATTCGCCAGTTGTGCGGCGATCGTTGTACGATCCTGGACAAAACCGAGGACCTCGGCTCGCAGCTGGCGGCCCTGGACTGTCTGGTCCTGGCCTCTCCCCTCGAGGGTGGACCGATGATCGTCGCCGAAGCCTGGCTCGCCGGCTGCCCGGTCGTCTCGACACCGGTCGGCATGATACCCGAACTGGAAGCGCAGCACGGTAAGTTAACGTATCAGCTGCCTCAGAATTACTCGCTGGATCATCTGGTCAACCAGGTCCGGGCGGCGACGTCCGGCCATTCCCAGATCACGGAGTGGGCTCACGAAGTCGCCTGGCAGACGTTCAACCCCTCCCGCATGGTGGTCGATTTTGAGCGGGCTATCCGGGACGGGATTTTAAAGACCGTTCCCAGGGACGATCGGGTCCGGGTCGGCTTTGCCATCGGATCCTGTTCGATGGGGGGCGTCTCCCGCGGGATCATCACTTTACTGGATCAGGGGTGTCCTGGTCTCCAATGGTCGGGGGTAGCCATTGAGGGGCCGGGACACTTCGATCCCGAGACAGCCAGGCTGATTCTGAAACATTGTCCGATCTACGCCGGCCAGGACCATCCGAACTACCAGGGCCTCGTGACGATCGTCCCGAATCAGTACCAGCAGCTGGTTGACCGGTCCGATGTCGTCAAACTCTGGGGCACGATCCAGACGCGTCCGGAGCTGGACCAGGTCGACTGGGACCGAGTGACTGTAATCACTGCAGCGCACGGCCAGTGCGAATGGACCAGGCTGAATATCGACGTCAGTCTGAAATATGGGAAACGACATCTGCTGATGTCGGTCTCCGAGGGGGGCCGAAAGTGCTTTCCGGAGGATCTCCGCGACCAGGTAAACGTGATCTATAACGGTCTCGATTTCAAACGCTGCATGGCTCAACGCAGCCGGCACGAGCTGCGGGAGGCCTGGAACGTGGACGAGGAGACGGCCCTCGTCGCTTATCTTGGTCGGTTCGAACTGGGCGGTAAAAACCCGCTCGCAGCGGCCCAGGCTGTCGACCAGCTGGGCGAGAAGTACCACGCCGTCTACGCGGGGGAAGGCGTCAACCAGGACGAAGTGATTGCCGGCGTCAAGGAACTCTGCGGCGGCCGTTGTACATTCCTCCCCAGGACGGAGGATGTCGGATCGATTCTGGCAGCCGTCGATTGTATCGTTCTGGCCAGTCCGTCCGAAGGCTGCCCCCAGATCATGATGGAGGCCTTCGCGGCGCAGTGTCCGGTCGTCTCCACGCGCGTCGGTTTCCTGCCGGAATTGGAACCGGAGTACGGGAAGCTGACCTATGAAGTCCCCTTCGATCCCTCGCCGGCCGACCTGGCCGCGGCGGTGAAGCGGGCCGTCCTGGATAAAGACGATCTGACCGGGAAAGCGTGTGCAGTGGCGTTACAGAAATTCAACCCGCGGAGGTATGCCCGCGATTTTGAAGACATGATTCGCAACGGAACGGTGGTCACTTTATGAGTACGGAAACTCTGATTCGCCTGGATGATTCGGGCAAGACAATCTATTTTGCGATTTTCAACGCATCCGGCCAGGTGTTCGACTTCAATTCCGGGGTTCTGGCGTTTGCGGATCTGGGAGACGCCGTCGAACCGTCCCTGGCAGCGACCGAGTACGCCGACGCCGGCGGGTTCGGCAAGTCGCAGTATATCGCCTCGCTCAACCTGGCGACGATCAACAATACCGCGGCCCTGTTGAGCTGCACGGCGATCGCGTTTGAACAGGCTGGCGGAAGTCCGGATCTGACGACCGATGCCCCGCGGTCGCAACCCGCTCCCCTGGAGATCCAGTTCGGCCGGGAGGGTCAGAATCAGATCAGTATCCATTGCGGGATCTCTACGGACAGCACTTCCGGATCCTACCTGGAAGTTCAAGCCTGGCTCGAATCCAACGGGGCTGTGATCCCGCTCAGCGCTTCAGCGACCTGCAGCTGTCAGATTCGTCAGATCGATGCGGAAGCGGACGGGATCCAGATCACGACGGCCAACTTCGGAAACGTCAACAGTCAATACATCTTCGTCCATTCCAAAGCGAACCCCAGCCTGGAGAACGATCGCCAGTACCGGGCGAAGATCACGATTACCGAAGGCGGCACCAGCTGGTCGACCACAGTCGATTTTGTTGTTTTACCTTAAATCACAAATGGAATTGTGATGCGAATCTACTGCCCATCAATGCACTATGTATATAACCATCGGCCGTTCGCCGGCGGGCTGGGGGCTGCGCTGTATGTCGGGATCGGCAGTCCGCAGAATATCCGCTACCGCCGGGGCCTGGTTCCGGACGGTTGCGATTTCGCGTTGTGGGGGCCGGCCTCGGACTTCGGCGGGGAGGTGGTCAAGAAGACGCTGTATGTTGAGACGATCAAAAGTCCGACCGCCCAGTTCAGCTACACGATTCCCGCGGCCTATTACGGCGAGGAGAGCTACTTCCAGGTCCGGACACACCAGGCCGACATCGAAAACGAATCGATCTATCGTCCCCAGGCCCTGCAGACCGATGGCAGCGGAAACGGAGTCAATGAAATCCGGGGCCGCGGACGATTCCTGAGCGTCGAGAAACGCGACGGCGGGACACTCCGTTTCCGTTTTGTGTACGACAGTGTGCGTGACGGCCTGCAGCCGTCTCAGTTTGTGATCACCAAAACGGCCGGACCGGGATCAGTGGATCCGGTGGCCGTCACGCACTCCGGTCTGCGGTATTACGAACTCGACATCCCCTCCCTGACCGATGCGACGGAATACACGTTCCAACTGGCCGCGGAGAACGGTTCAACGACGGCCGTCCTGGACACGATCACGGCCACGGCCGACGCGGCCGGTCCGCCGGCGGTCACCAGCCTGACAGCGGAGGAATGCTGATGGTTTCCACTCCCCCGAATGATACGGATCTCTACGCCCGGAAGGCGACGCAATATGTCATACTGCTTGGCCCCAGAGACGGCAGCAAACCAGGCCTGGCTGACCAGGTCGATTATCTCACGCTGGAATCGATCAAACGCTCCCGGGGCGGTTCTCGCGTCGACGCGATTATCTGCACCTACGATCTGAGTAAAGCGGGCCGGCTGATCGACACCACGACTCCCAAGGGGCACAACCGGATCCTGGAAGTCCGGACTTACGATCACGAGGGGAACCTGTCGATCGTGAAAGCCTGGGGCGTCGTCACGCAGCAGGACCAGGCAATCACCGACACTGCCGAATACGTCACCCTGATCGCCCGCCAGGAGCCCTGGCTGTTCGGGGATCCGATTTATCAGTATCGCCGTATTAATGCCGAAGAGCTGACGATCGGAGATATCGTATTTCAACCGATCATTGATGACATCACGGAAGACAATCGTGCTGAAGTTGGCGTTGACGATCCAAATACTTTTTTTCTGTTCATGGATCCGGAATCGGTACGGACTGCCTCTGCTGAGATTGCCCAGGATGCAACGGCCGCAAGATGGACCCTTTCCGAAGCGGTCTATTACCTGTTTCAACATGTCAGTACAGGATTTTACTATGAAACTCCCACCAACGCTTATTATGAATTTCCGACGTACGACTATTTGAAATCCGTTTTTGATGATGACCTGGTACTGTCGGATGTGCGGATCCCGATGGGGAGTACGCTTCCGGAAGCATTGGATCTGCTCATTGAACCGTTCGGATATTTCTGGTTCGTAAACTCGATTGTCGGCATTGATGACGTTTCCAAGCACTACATCGAGTTTGCTAAAAAAGGGGAAGGTGAGACGGTCTCGGTCTACCTGCAGCGGCCGGGAGAACAGATTGATAATTTGTTGACGAACCTTTCTGAATTCCGGGCCAATTACAATATTGGCGACCTGGCGAATCGAATCATCGTCATCGGATCCCCCGTCCAGTTTGAGGCTACATTCGAACTTTATAAAGGCTGGTCGGAGGATGATGACGATCTGGATCTGCATCAACTTCAAAAAGGAGGAGACGATTCTCTCTACCCCAGCAAACGGAATGTCGGTCGCAAATGGATCCTCAACGAAGCCCGGGACTACGATTCACTGCGCAGTGACATCAATGACAAAGCTGCGATAGAGCTGGCTGCAAATCTGGAACGAGAATTCAGTCTTACATTCGATAACTACAATTTGAAAAGGCGAAAATTCCAGGAATGCTTTTCGCTCGGACCCGATAACGAGTCGACCGGCATTATTGTCGAATGGCTCAATGCGGATCTGGCAGACGATGATAATCCGGATGGAAAGTGGGAGGTGGTGGAGTGGCCTTATTCCGTACTCAATAAAGAGTGCGGTATCTATTTCGAAGGGGCGGTTCCTCCGGATGCGCTCTGGACGTTGATCAACGATGATCCCAGCAAGGCGCGCGTCCGCGTGACGGCCGTCGTGGAAGGGGATTATCGCGATCAATGGATCCAAGAAGGTTACGATGATTCGCCCAACGGGGCAGATATTACCTTGTTCCTGGACATGTCTGCTCGATTCCATTATCGCACAATGACACTTTTTACAGATGAGGTAGATGATGCAAAAATCAAACGATCCATCAATCATGATCAACCTGATTTTGACAACAACACCTCTCCCTCCAATCGTCTGACTCTACTGAAAGACTTCGCCAGAGAGGTCCAGTCAGTGGAGGACGTCACGCTTCTCAGCTGCTCGGTAAGTCTGGACGGTGTCGATCATCCGGAGTACGAGATCGGCAAACTGATCGACAAAGTCGACGGCCGCAATCTCGATCTGAATGCCAAGAATCCGGACCAGGTCAGCAAGCGACTCCCCCAGATTGTGGGCATCAATGAATACTATAACGGCGAGCAGCGGACCGAGTTGCTGCTGGAATCGTTCAAAGAGGAACGGCCGCGGGCGGAGGTGAAGTAATGAGCAATCTCCGTATCCGCCCGAAAAAAATGAATTATGAAACCGATCCGATTCGCACGATCGAGATATTTAAGGTCCCCAGTATCGATACGACTATAGAGATCCCTGATTGGCCAGATGGTTACATCAAAATATATACGGGGACATTGCTGTCTAATGTGAAATTTGAACTAGATGATCCGATGAATAACGGACAACTGGTTTCCTATGAAGAAACGAATATCACAAAGAAATTGTGCGGCTCTCAGTTTGCAAATGAAAGATATACAAGATTAGTGATTGCCGAAAGGCTGCTGGCCAGTTGGTATATCTTACGTGACTTGGTGGTGCTTGATGAGGAGGAATAAGAAAGCACTTTATGAACCGGATCAACAGGTACAGCGTGCCTGGTTTATGACAGCTGCCGATGATGACGGCAACTATCCCCTCGCCGGACACGGCTGCAATGTGATGCCCTGCAGGTATGCGAGAAGTTCAAAATTTAACAAGACTATTGAAGATCCGCAGCCATTGGTTCAGGCTGGTGGGGAGGTATTTGAGTGGGTTTTTACCGGCCGCTGGGTGCCTCCGGGAACATTTCTTAAAGCAGTCAAAGCGTGGGGACGTTGGTGGGCGAATGAAAGCGCGCTCGCGAAGATGAGTCTACGGGCCTGGGATGCGAACAGCCCTCCGAATCGCGAGTGGTACAGAACGCGGTACGGTGGAGTGAAACTCGATTCAAACGACGATGTGGTCACGCTGGGGATTGAAGATGGTGCCGGAGCTGATCCGGAAGTCGGAACTGGGATATATCGATTCAATCCGGATGGCAATTTACTGCTGAATGCACCTCTCAATAATTTGATTTCAGCCGTTGGTTTCGATGTCGATGAAAATGATAATGTCTATGTAATCGGCACAGGTCCTGGAGAAGAGAGTGTTGGCGCCGATGTAACTGCAATTGAAAAATATGATTCGAGCTTTTCACCAGGCTGGTATTACAATAAGACTGGAATCTCCGATTCCGGTTTCATTCAGAACTTGATGAACGTGCAATGTGTCCGTGCCTCAGGCGGGCTGGTTGTCACCGGGGAATGGTATACACAGCTCAATCCTGCGACGAGTAATCCGATCAAAGTGATCGATGACTCAGCGAATGTGATTGCAGCTTACAATCCTTACGCCTCACACAACCCCTATCCCAATGGTCCTGGGGGACCGGGACTCTACAACTGCTATGTGAGAGCCATTGACTTCGGCCCCGGAGGCCAGATCATCGCCGGCGGGTCTCATTGCTATTCGACCAGCGATCCGACTTACAGCGGTTCACTTTTCAGCCTGGGGAACTGGGCTGTCGGAACTCCTGAAAATGGAGGCGTAACGGATCTGAAAGTGGACGGCGATCATATTTACGTCGCACACGGAACGGGGATCGCCAAATACACGCTGGATGGTGAGCTGGTCTGGCATAAGTCCGATTGGCAGATCTACGGAACACACGTGGCGATCGACCTGGATGACGCCGGCAATATCTATGCCTGCGGATCTCCGACTGTGATCGGGCCGCTCGGACGGACTGGCGGTTTCAACATGATCAAACTCGACAACGATGGGAACATCCTTTTCAAATTCGATATCTTTTCGAATCAGAACGACATCGCCGTCAATCGAACGAATCAAAAGTTTTATACAACCGGCGGGGAAGTGGAAGATTACGCATAGGGGCATGGATGGCCAAGTTAAAAACAGTCAGCGAGTTCGTTGCGAAGTATCTCAAGCACGTCGAGAACAGCAAAGGCAACAGCACGCTCAAGACCTACACTAAGAATCTGAAGCCGTTCCTGGAGCGATTCGGGGCCCGGGAGTTTGCCGACCTGGAACCGTTCGAGATCGAGGAGTACTTCGACGACGTGAAATTTAAAGCAGACGGATCCGAAAAGGCTCCGGACACCATCCGTCTGTTGATGACCGCATTCGAAAACCTGCAGAAATGGGCGATCGAAAACAAGCAGCTGCGGGAGCGGATTATTGCTCCCATGAAAAAACCGAAAGGCCGGAAGCGGGAGCGTCTGCCTGATGAGAAAGAGCGGGATCTCATACTCCAGGCGGCGTCACCGGCCTTTCGTCTGATCTACAAGGCCCTCCGGCAGTCCGGCTGCCGGCCCAACGAACTGGCCCGGGCCGCGATCGAGGACCTGGCCGACGTCGACGGCCAGCGGATGATTGTCCTGACCGAACACAAGACAGCGGCCAAGACCGGCGCAGCGCGTAAAATCCCGGTTGGTGAAAAGCTGGGGTTTCTGATCGCGGCCTCGATCGGGGAGCGGACTGCCGGCCCGTTGTTTCTCTCTCCCAGGGGAAAAGCCTGGACGGCGGAAAGTCTATCGAAAACATTCCGCCGGCTGCGGGATCGTCAGCAGCTGGCGAAGGACCTGGTCCTGTATCTGACCAGGCACGAACACGCGACTCAAGTTTATGCGAACACGAAAGACATTCACGCGACGGCCCGGGCACTTGGACACGCGTCGATCCAGACGACGCAACGGTATGTCAAAGACAACCTGCAGGAGCTGACCACGAATCAAGATTGTGTGGAATAACTGAAAGCGGGAACGCCGGCTGCTGACACAGACCGACGTTCCCTCAACTACGAGAGGACCTGGTTGGAGGTCACAACGCGCAGTTGTACGCGCTAGGATTGGTTGTGATGAATATGTCACTTAAGAAGTATCGGCAGACGGAACAGGTGAAATTGAGCCTCGGTAAACCGTTTTTCGAATCGCAGGGAATTGCGATTTACCAGGGAGACTCACTGGAACTGGGGAGCCAGCTTCCCCACTCGCTGTTCGATGCGCTGATCACGGATCCCCCGTATTGCTCCGGAGCGGCCGGGACATCGGTGGGGGCGGATCCGGCCAAGAAGTACTGCCATAGCGGGAACACGTTGGGTCGTCCCTCGTTCGGTGGTGACTTCCGCGACCAGCGATCATTCAAATACTGGTGTTCGCTCTGGATCGGTCAGGCTTTGCGAGCCTGCCGTGATACGGCTTACAGTCTGGTTTTCACCGACTGGCGTCAGCTGGCGACGATGATCGATGCACTGCAGGCCGGCGGCTTCTGTTTTAAAGGGCTGATCAGCTGGGACAAGGGCCGCGGCTCCCGCGCTCCGCATAAGGGTTTTTTCCGACACCAATGCGAGTACATTCCCTGGGGAACCAAGGGTGCGGTTCCCAGGCTGATGGATCGCGGACCGTTCGACGGCTGCTATCAGATCCCGGTCCTGCAAAAAGACAAGCATCACATGACGGGGAAGCCGACGCCGTTGATGCAGAAGCTGGTGCAATGTGTGCCGGCGGGCGGGATCTCGCTCGATCCGTTCTGCGGATCCGGAACGACGCTGGTCGCTTCGGCTCTGGAGGGGCGTCAGGCGATCGGCTTCGAGGCCTCCGAGGAGTACTGCGAAATCGCGGCCCGAAGAATTGAAGCGGCACAGCGCGGCGAGCTGTTGAAGTTCGAGCGGACTACCGCGGCGTGATTGATATCACTTTGTCCCGGCGGAAATCGAAGACGACCAGGAACCGCTGATCGCCGGCCGTCGCGAAAAAGTGTTCTCCGTCTTCGTATTCGCCGTCGTCTTCGACATGAATCTGCTGATCGCGGTCGCCCGTTTTGCGGGCGATCGCATCGCGGATGATTTCGTACTGCAGGTCGGTTACCCCAGTCAGCTCCTCGCGCAAGGATTCGCCGGCCAGGTCCTGGTGAGTGGGTTCCGGAGGACTCGCATCACAGCCGGCCAGGCAGCTGCATAGCAGAAGTCGTTTTACAATCTGCGCCATGGTTATTTTTTCTGCTGCTTACGTAACTCCCGGATTTCGGTCCATCCATAATTCGGCTTTAAGAGACTAACTCCCTCGTTGCCCAATTCCAGAATCTTGTTTTTGTTTTTGATCGACATGATCTGATCCCACTTCTCGAAAATGAGATAGATCCGAATCGCCATAATAGTTATCAGCAGAAGCAAATAGGTACAGATCAGAAGGATAATGATCATCGGGTCTTTGCGAGTCGCTATTAAACCGAGAAGCATAAACGGATAGCAGATAAAACCAAAGGCCATTGGGATGATGGAAACCCACAGAGTCAGCGTGACACAATTACCAATCGCCTCTTTCAAATAGTACATTTTTTTCACTCCGTAAAACTGATTTAATCCGGTCAATCATGCCTGCACAGTCCAGTGGACCAGACCGGTAAAAAAGTTGCAAGTGTGAACGCTTGACAATCTATCAGGACTGAAAATCCTGGTGTCGGCGGTTCGATCCCGCCCGTGCCCACTTTTAACCTGAAAACCAAGCCGAGCGGGAATGTCTGACGATGTTCCCGCTCGTTTGCGTTGGGGGGCAATCACTCTTTCGGTAAGTGAGCCCACATTGCTCCTTATTTGTTCGCTGGAAGGCCCTCCTGTCTGATCCCTCCTGCTTTGCCATTGCCTGGCGGCCAGTCTGTAGTACGATAGGTAGATTCTGACCGTAGGTACAGACTCTTTCGAGACAGGGAAAACAGAATGGACGGGCAGCGCGAATGTAACCTGGAAACCATCGAACTGAAGGCGTTTGTGCCTGCGAAGGATTTCGAACACTCCAAGCAGTTTTACGCGGACCTCGGTTTTCAGATTCCCTGGTCTTCGGAGGAACTGGCTTATCTGCATTTTGGTAACTGCACTTTTCTGCTGCAGAATTTTTACGTCAAAGAACTGGCGGAGAATTTCATGATGCATCTTTCCGTCCAGAATGTGGATGACTGGTGGGAGCATGTGCGGGAACAGCAGATTGCCGAGAAGTATGGCGTGAACGTGTCTAAGCCGGAAGAGCGTCCCTGGGGAATGCGGGATTTTGTGCTGATCGATCCCTCGGGCGTGTTGTGGCGGATTGCAGAAAATACGGACTAAGCGATATGCAGTCGCTTTTACTCTGGTTGCGATATGAGCAGACGAATCCTCATACTGTTGGTATTGCTTGCGGGATGCTCAGGGGGCACCCCTCCCGCCGGGCCTGCATCGCAGGCTGCCCAGGGGACGGCAATCTCGTTTGATCAAGCCACCGGTGTGATTACAGTCAACCCGGCTATCAACTCAAAGCGTAAAATCGGTTATGGTTTCCCACTGGGATCGGTGACTGTAGAAACGCTGGGGCATAAAGAGGGGGAGTTACTCTTTGAGTACACCCACGAAGTCGAAGGAGGCTATACGGTCTATCTCTGCCGGGTACCTGTTTCCGGGCCGCTGGTAACGATCCGCCTTCCCAAGGGAGGTGATACCGAACCTGTCACTTCGTTTGACATGAAAGACTGCAAATTCGTGCGTGAAGGCAATGTGTTGCTCGAATAGAGCACAGTCCGCTACCATGAAGAGAAGGAGCGATCTCCTTGTACGAAACACCGAATCTCTTTCACAGAAAGTAGAGCCGATGGAAGATCAATGGACCGTGGGCCAGGCCCAGTGGGAAGGTCAGCCGCTGTTTGTGCGCTTTAACACTTCCGTCCAGGACGGCCATCTGAAAGGCGACTATCCGATCAAGGTCGGTTTTGTGCTACCGTTTCAGGCACCCTCTGCAGAAGGGTTGCCTGGTGAAGACGAGATGGAACAACTGAGCGAGATTGAAGAACTGATGGAAGAATACCTGGGAAGTGATGGCGTGCTGGTACTGGTATTGACTACCGGGGGCATGCGTGAGTTGATCTTCTATGTTCGTTCCGACACGGATATCGCGGGCGTCCATCAGCGGTTGATGGAGGACGTTACCTCACATGAGGTCCAATGCATGGGAGTAGAAGAACCGGGGTGGGATTCCTATTACGCATTCGTGGGTGAGTGGGAAGATTAAGTCTGAGCAGATTTACCCAAGTAAGAGCAGGAAGTATGGTTGCCTTGAAAAAAGTTGACTGTTTTTCCGGATTACCCGACGAGAGAAGAATGGAAATGAGAATCGGACTCGTGTTGCTGTCCCTCCTGCTGTTGAGCTGCCAGGAAGCACTTCCCCCTTCAGGCGATAAAATTCCGGCGGAGGCGGAAGCAGCATTGCGGCAGGCACCGACGTGGGAACTGTTTTCCCTCAATCCGTATGTGGAAAATGATGAATCCGATCCTCAGACGTTTCACGGCTGGAAGGTACTCGGGAGCACCGACATTCAAGATGACAAGGTTCGGCAGAGCCTGTTGAGTTCGCTGGCAGAGAGTGTGGCTGCGAATCCGGGGCAGACGGCCGCCTGTTTCATGCCTCGACATGGAATTCGAGTCAACTACAACGGAGCGCAACATGATTTTGTCATTTGTTTTCAGTGTTACCGGACGCACTGGTATCGGGACGACAAAATATTGACCGGTTTCAACCCGACAGAGACCCCCGGCCCTGCGTTTAATGCGGTCTTGAAAGCAGCGGAAGTGCCTTTGCCGGAGCAGTCGAAGTGAGACGAGAACCTGAATTGCGTCTGGACAGATTTAAGATAATCGACTAAATAGACTGTCTGTTTGTGCAGAGGTCTCTGTTTTCGAAAGGAATCGATTGTCAGATGAAGCCATTTCTACTTTTCGTGCTCACTGGTATTGTCTGGTGTGTTGCGTGTGCGAACGCGTCTGCCGAGGAAGAATTCCTGTTACAGGTGGATGTGCTGGAGCAGGATACTGCTGCCGAGGCGGAGTCGGAAATGCGGCGGGTGCGCGGGATTGAGGTTGTTGCCGTGCCGGATCGCCCGTTTTTTTTCAAATCGCGACTCGGAGGACATATTCAGCTTGTGTCGGGCGAACTGACTCCGGATGAGAATGGGTATCAACTCCGATTTGAATATCAGCACACACTCTATGAGGGACAGGATTTACCAGGTGGTCAACCTGTCGTGCATGTGGGGCGCATTAACACTCGTGTCTCGATTCAGGTCGGTCAGGAAGTGGTCCTCGGCGGATTAGTCTCGGGGCGCAGGAAGGAAACCTACCGGCTGAAACTCTCCCGGGATGAGCCGTTGAAGAACGAAGTGTTTCAGATGCTCGATCCCCACAGGCCGATTTTACCACTCTTAAAAGAGGTCGAGGACCAGAATTAGTGGCGAGTTAACCTGACTGAGCGTATCTTTGGGCCCGATCTCTATCGACTTAGGGGATTATTTCTCCGCGGGTTTTTTCTGCTTCTCACTGCAGGCATTGCCCAGGGCGGTCAGCAGTGGAGTGAGTGTCTTCACATCATCCAGCGGGTTTTTCGCGCGGCCGGTGCAGCGGAGTTTGAAGAGGGTGTTTGCGTGCGACCAGACGTAGGTGTCAGAGTTGACCTCGCCGTTATCGGTGGCGAGTTGATAACGGCACCAAAGGGCTTTTTGGGGAGAATCGCCCAGCGAGACGGTGCCGTGGTCGGTCTCGGTCGCGGATTTCCAGATCCCGAGTTCCACTGCCTGCTGGATGCCCGCTTTGGCGTGTTTCATCTCATTCTGTACCGGTTCGCTGTTGAGATCATCGGGAATTTCTTTCAGACCGCGGGTGAACTGATAGAAGGTGACCGTCATGCCCTTCGAATGATCGTAGGCCACTGAGAAGCCGTGATCACCGGAGGGTAATGCACGCGGGGCGGAGTGCGTCCAGCCCGGCAGGTCCGGTAGTGGAATCACGGGTGCGGGAGGTGTCGCCTTTGCGGCTTCCTGCTCCAGTTTCTGGATCTCCTGCATGATCGCCTGGTTGTCAGCTTCCTGTTGGGGTGTCTGTTCCGGAGTGCTGGAGTCGCGCTGGTCCTGGCATCCGGCGATACAGACGGCAAGTAACAGAACTGGGATCAGATTGGTTTTCAGCATGATGACTCTCCGGGGATTTTGTCGTTTGTGATGACTGATGCTGTATTGTAACATGGGGTGATCTGTTGTCGAGTGTGTCCGGGTCAGGGATCAGAATGCGAGACCATTGATCGAATCCTGTGGAGAGCAGCTATGGAGTATGATGAGAGCCCTTGCATGTCCAGGCGGGCTGTACTTGCCCTCGGTGCAAGTTCATTCTTCAGCGCCTGCACGCCGACCGGTCAGGGGCCTGCTGAAAAACAAAACCAGACGGAAGAGATCAAGCCGCCTCCGGAGTCAGTGAATGGCTGCCGACTCGTGGTGGAACGGCTGAAGCCGTTTCAACCCTGCATGGAATGCTGCGGTCCGGAATTTCCGCGCGACGCATGGAATCACAGCTGCCTGCACCCCCGGTTGGCGGTGTATTCCTGTGGCTGCATGTATGTTCCGGGCCAGCCTAATGAGCATGATCACGATCCCAAGGAGATCGAACTATGTGAGAAACTGTCTGCAGCAATGGCCTGGATCCTGAAAGGAGTCGAGGTCAACGTGTCAGAGGGTTCCAGTCCGTTTGATCCATTTTATGTTGTAGTCAATCGGGGAGCGGAGAAACCGACGAAGATTACCGTCCCACTGATTCGATCGGCGTTTAATGGGGCCATCTATCCCCAGGCAAAACTCAGAATTGCTCCGTTGAACGAACACAGTTTGCTCTGGGAGAAATTTGTGTTTGAGGAAGATGCAGCCTGGCTCACTCAATGGCGAAAGCTGATCGCCTGGTGCGAACGCACAGAGGAGATCCGTGCTGTCGTTTTCGTCGAAGTGGGAGACGGAGACCCCATGAGTGAAACCAATTTCGGATGCGTATTTCCCCGGCTCGTGGTGGGGTTGACCGAGGCCGGCAGCCTGGTGGGGGTTTTTGCTCATTCGGTGCAGACTTAAGGAATTCTTACTGACCTGCCGCGGGGATCATTCAACAGGGGGCATTATGGGTATCGAAGCGTTTATCTGGAATTATCGTGACGGTGAGCCGATTGGTTTCGACTATGCCACAGTACTTGAAATTCTTTCCACCGACCAGACAGAACCACTGAATGAATATGGCTTCCTGCGGGTCTGGTTTCAGGAGCCGAATGATGTGGTTGATATTCATCTGGGCAGGGATGCGGTTGAAAGCGGTCACGTATCGGGCATCATGGTGTCCCGGCCGATTCGGCATCCCGCGTTTCTGGAGCGGCTGTTGCGTGTGATGGAACTGGGGGATGTGATGCTGTTTTATTCTGATGAAACGACGCCCGTGTTCCGTAGAGGGGCAGATGCGGGACAATACCCGGCTGATCTGCTGGCAGAACTGGGAGAGCCGCGCTATGCCAATACGCCACAGGGGCTGATCTAGCAGGAGCCATAAAACGAGCGCTGCTGGTATGACGCCAGCTTCCGTTCAATGCGAGACTGTCTGGGAGCAGAGATTGATGACGAGGACTCCGGCGAGGATCAGCAGGAGTCCCAGGACTGCGGGGAGGTCCAGTTTCTGCTTGAAGAGAATCAGGCCGACGCAGGAGATGAGCACGATTCCGACCCCGCTCCAGATGGCATAGGCGATGCCGACGGGGATCATTCTCAAAGCCAGGGAGAGAAAATAGAAGGCTCCCAGGTAGGTGACCACCGTGATCGTCGTGGGGACGGGGCGTGTGAACTGCTGCGAGGCCTGCAGCGCAGAGGTGCCGATCACTTCCAGAATGATCGCCAGTCCCAGTGCAAGATAACTGGTCAGCATGGTTGTTGGTATCCTGTTTCCAGTTGTGTATGGGAGAGAGAACCTTGTCGAACCTGACAGGATCGATGGCTGTCAAAGATATCGACTGGTTCTGATCTGTCAACTCTCAACGGAGACGGGACAATGGCGAGCTGATGGAGTTAGATGATCCGTTTTTCGGTCTGGTTCAGGGGAATATTGATCCAGTGCACCCCGATGACCGGGTCGATGGTGATTGATCGTTAAGAAGATCCCGTTCAGACCGCTCGTGGCGGCAGATAAATCGTGAACTCAGTTTCGTGCTGCATGAGGACGCTGTGGATTTGAGGTTCTGTTCCTGCGGGGATCAGGCCCCGTTGTTCGAGGAGCGCGAAGCGGGCGGTGGTAACCTGACCCACGGTGGTCTGGAGGCGGTCGTGCCAGATCTGGTAGGAGCCTAGCTGTCCGTCGCGACGGTGGTAGAAGCCGGTGCGCGGGTGGGTTAAGATCACCAGACCGGTTTCCAGATCATCAAAGCCGGCCAGTCTGGTGGGTTGCTCACCGGTGTCGGTGAGTTCAACTTCGGCATCGGCCCAACTGTTCGTGGTCTGCATGCGATATTCGGTATAGCGTTTGGCTGCGATGTCGTAAGTGCAGTCGAAGTCGATTGTCGCGCGGTGCCAGGGAAGTTTCCAGAGGTAATGCGGAATGGAGACGGTCCAGGAATCGAGCGAGGTGCCGATGAACCAGGCGGCGTGTTCGCCGGTCTGGGTATCGGTGACGTAGACGCGGTAGTTGGTCTGGCCGAACCGCCACTTTCGCCAGGGGAAGCGGACGAAGCGAAAGTCCTGATCCATAAAGGGGACGACCGAGAGGAGTGCCCTCTCCTGCCCGTCGACTTCGACCAGGTCCAGTTCAAAGCGGGGATGAATCAGCGGGCGGATGAGTGCCGGGTCGATCAGGCAGGTAATGATGGCGAAATGAGCGAGTGTGGTTTCGACGTCGATGCCCCGGGGAGGCACGCGATTCAGCAGGTCGTCGTTGAAGGTGAGTTGTTCCATCTTGTTCTCTGGGGCTGGAAGAGAGCCTGATTAAGGGACAGGGACGTCCGGAGAATCCAGTAGCTCCAGGGTACTGTCGCGAATCTGATCGAGGTCCAGCCCCAGGGCCAGCAGAGACTGGGCGGCGATGCCGTCTTCGACGATGAGCAGCCCAAGCAGGATGTGCGCCCAGACTGCGACGCGATCGCCCCGGTTCATGACTTCGTAGCAACCGGTTCTGAAGGCCTGAAATTCCTGTTCCGTGGCCGGCAGCAGGTCTAAGGGAGGCGGCGCATTCGTCAGGGCGACCTCGGGAGGTCGGGGCGTTTCCGTGACCCCTGACGCGATGACCTGATTGATGGCGGCGGCTGCATTTTCGCGAGTCACATCAAAGGCGTGCAAAATCTGGCCTGCACTGTTTTCGTATTCGCCCAGAAATGCCAGCAGGATGTGTTGGGTTCCTCTCGATTCGCTGTGGGCGTTAATCGCCTCCTGCTGCACCAACTGCGACAGATTCACACGGCCTGGATCACTGCTTCTGGTGTTATCGGACATAGATTATTCACAGACATGCTGTTCGTCATTGGTGATAGGTCATTGCAAGAATGCATTGCATCAGAGAACTCTCTTTTATTGTATCAGGCTCTGGTCAATTGTGTAGTCTATGGGGCTTGTTGCCCCTCTGGAGCCCGCGCGACTGCAGAGGGGAATGTGAACTTGTGCGAAAAACAGAGTAATCCGTGGTGAGACCAGCGACTATTAATTACCGTTTGGATTACCTGGTTTCCGGGGGCTGTTATTCCTCGTAGGGAGGACAGAAAGGGAGTTCTGAGAAGTTGAGGTCCATCTCGATTCTGAATAATCGGTCCGCTTTATCAAAGCAGAGCCGGGTTTGATTATAGACGGATTCCCCTGCGATCAGGATGTGACCATGCTGGAGTCGCTGGGTCGGGTAGCCGCGCCATGCCAGGGCTTTCAGGATGGTCGATCGGGTCCAGGAGAGCATGGGTTCTTCGCAGAGGATCGCGTCTGCCCGCTGCTGGATCACAATTAAATCCAGGATGCTGTCGGGTAAGGGGCGGATGCTGTCGCATTTTGTGAAGCAGAAAATCAAACCGTGATACAGGTAACAGTGATTGAGATTACCACCCATCCAGTCTTCATAGACCTGTTTTTCAGGAAAAGCCCGTCTGGCTTGTGGGGGCGACATGCCCAGGATGACGCGGTCGACGCCCACGCCGGGGCGGATTTTAATTCCGTTGCATATAAAGACATGATCCTTTCAGAGTGAGTTGCAGGTTTTTATTGCAGCAGTGCCGGGTTGGCGCCGAGTTCCCGCCTGGTAGACAGACTTTAAACGTTGCGGGTTCGCATCTCGAATTGTTTTGTTCTATCGCGACTACAAATTCAAACCAGTGGCAGTCACTGTGGTTCGCGGAGCATCAGCCAGAGGACGAGTGCAAACAGGCCAAGCAGGCCCAGGCCGATGTGCAGAGCGGCGACACTGATCGAGCCGGCGAGCGTATTGCCCGTGACAAAGGGCCAGAGCGGGTGCATGTCGTCGTGCATCAGGCTGTCGAGAAAGACGTGCGACAGCCCGCCGATGAGACCGGCGAAGAGTGACTGCCTGAGCAGACGCGTTGGGGAAGTCTGTGTGAGGCGCTGTTTCCAGCGCGAGCTGACAGGCATGACCCGGACGAGAAGCAGGACGACACCCCACATCAGCAGACCGGCGAGGAGACCTGCGGCGCCGCCTCCCAGGTAGGTATGCAGACCACGGTGGAGTGGCAGTTCATGGCGGCTCATGTAATAGAGGACTTCCACATCAATCAGGACGTTGGCTGCCATGAAGGAGGTCAACCAGAACGACCGGGGGCCGAAGACCTTGGTCAGCAGACCGGGACTGAAATGGAACGGCGTAAGTGGAATGGTTCATCCTCCGTGATGGACTGGTTCGTGGGGAATCATAGCCTGATTGTTGGTATCATGTCTATTCGCATTTTGGAGGATTGTCATTGGGGGCAGATTTAAAAACTCCTTGATTCCCGAAGACTGGGCACTATGATGGCCCTGTTTTATCTCTAAAAATAAGGAGAAAATATTATGATTGCTGCGTCCTTTCTGCCTGGTGCGATTGAGCTGATGATTATTTGCTCGATGGCGGTACTGGGGGTCGTTCCCTTCTGGATGATCTGCAGTAAGGCGGGTTTCCCGGGCTGGCTCAGTCTGGTGATGTTTATTCCGATGTTGAATCTTTTCCTGCTCTTTTTCCTGGCATTTGCTGAATGGCCGGCGCTGAAGGCGAAAGAGGAACGGGAACGGTCCGAATCATGAAACAGACTGGGTGACGTTTCATGGCTGTTTTTCTGAATATCATCTTTCTGATCATCTTATTCACAACCGGCGTCATTGTACTGATGCTGGTCGTGGCGGGAGTGTTGTCCCTGCTGCGTGTCCGCCGGAAATGGCCCTGGCTGCTGGGCGCGTTTGTCATTTATTGCAGTGCCGTGGGAATCTGGCAGTACCAGTTATCACGTCCGGCAGCCGTATTCGAGCGGCAGTTTGGCTTTGCACCACCGGCTGATGTGCGCGAGTTACGGTCCAGCGTCTGGATCCTGGGAGATCAAGGACATATCCGGCTCTCATTTAAAGGGAATCGCGAGACCGTACAGCAAATTCTCAAACGCGGTCTCCAGCGGCGGGAAGATATGGGATTTCTGGAACGATATCACCGCGACTTTTCAGAATACTTCGGATATGAACGAGAAGAGCTGATCTATGACAAGGAAACGGGGCACGTGGAATTTACCTGGGAGGGCGTTGATTGAACGGTTGATTTCAGTCAGCCTGCTGCTTTGAGCCGAACCAGCGACCGAAGAGGGCGTAGCGATACCAGCGGAGGTATTTGGGGAGCCAGCGGAAGAGCTGGAAGCGGGATTCGCCGGCATCGCGGTCTTTCCAGGTGGTGGGGATCTCGCCGATCTGTTCGCCGCGGACAAAGGCCTTGGCGGTCAGTTCCAGGGCAATTTCGAAGCCCTGCTCGCTTTCGATCTGCAGTTCATTGACCAGGGCGGCATCATACAGGCGGAAATTGTTGGTGGCATCATGGGTGGGGAAACCGACCAGGTAATAGAGTGAGAGCCCCGCCAGACGGCTGAGCGTGCGTTTGAGCAGCGGACCGCCCAGTTGCCGGCCCCCTTTCATGTAACGCGAGGCACAAACGACCCGGCAGCCGGAGTCGTAGAGTTCGAGCATGGGGGCGACATCGTTGAGGTCGTCGGAGAGGTCGGCCATGATGACCAGTGCCGGGCCGGTATCAGCCGCCTGGAAGCCGGCCCGGATCGCATTCGCGGGGCCCCTGCCCAGTTCGTTTTTGACGAGGGAGAGATAAGGCCGTGTTTCTGCCAGTCTGCGGGCGACCGGGACCGTGGTGTCTTCATCGAAGTCGTAGACAACCAGTACACGAAAGGGCTGCGGCAGACGCTGGTCGATGGCTTCGATCAGGCGGGGGAAGTTTTCGTCCTCGTTATAAACGGGGACGATGACCGAGAGTGGAGTGGCTGCCTGCTCCATCAGATGGTCCCGCGTGAAATCTGTTCTTTGATCCAGGGGATGACTTCATCCAGCATCTGATCGAGCGTGGTATCGGCTGTGAAGCCGAGCATGCGTTTCGCCTTCTCCACCGAGGGAGAGCGGTATTGCACATCGTGCGGGAACGGCTGTTCGCTCTGGTAGCGGAACGGTTTCTCGGGGCCGTGGATTTTCCGCCAGATAGTCTCGGCCAGTTCGAGGACCGTGGTTGCCTGCGGGGTGGAAAGATTGAAATCTTCGTTGAGGGCCTGTGAATGTTCGACGCAGAGCCGGATACCCCGCGCGAGGTCTCCGCCGTAGGTGTAGTGACGGACCTGCGAGCCGTCGCCCAGAATCTGCAGCGGGTCCTGTCCTTTACAGATTTTCTGGACCAGATCGGGGACGACGTGGCTCAGAGCGAGTTCGATATCGCCCGACTTGACCTCTTCGTCAGTGACAGCCCGGCGTTCACCGATGCCGACGCAGTTGAACGGGCGGGCGATTGTATAGGGGAGACCGTACTGCTGGTGGGCTCCCTGGGCATAGTATTCGACGGCGAGTTTCTGAAAGCCGTAGGTCGATTCAGGAGGCGGGCACGTGCGCTGGTCCCCTTCCTCGCTGGGGAATTTCTGCGCACTTTCGAAGACCATCGACGAGGAGATGACGGTGATTTTCTGCAGTTGTCCGTCGCGATGGGCGGCTAAAGCGGCGTCGAAGGCGGCAGCGGTGATGCGTTCGTTTTCCGCGAGTAGATCGTAGGCGAATTTATGGAAGTAAGAGATTCCGCCGATCATTGCGGCACCGGCGATGAAGTGATCACAGCCCTTGAGCAGTTTCGTGAGCAGTTCGATATCTTTGGCGTCCGCCTGGAGAAATTCGTAGTTGGGATGTCCCTGGTGTGCGGGTTGCAGTTCGCCGTACTTGGAGAAGTTGTCCAGCCCGACGACTTCGTAGCCGGCTTCGAGCAGTTCGCCGACGACATAACTGCCAATAAAACCGGCGGCTCCGGTAATCAGGACTTTCATGGCTCCTGCCTTGCTGTGAATCCAAATACGTCAATCAATGGTTTTGTGGTCTGCACACCGCGGTAATCATCGTGGCAGGCACCCAGGATCAGAATATCTGACTCATCCAGAATGGTTTCGAGTGAAACGAAATCGGGACTGTTAATGAACGGGTCGGTACAGAGTACGCGGCGGCATTCCAGTGTGAGTACTTTTCTGAGTTTGTAAGATAAGGAACTTCGCGGGTCATCGCAATTCCCCTTGAAAGCCATTCCCAGAATTTCGACGGTCAGGCCGGTCAGGTCGTGATCTTTCTTGAGGCGTTCGACGATGAATCCGGGCAGCCCTTCGTTGACCGCCATTGCGGTCTGACCGAGTGTCAGCAGGTTGTGATTGAAAGAAGCCAGCTGCATCGTGTCTTTGAGTAGACAGGGGCCGCCGGCAAACCCGGCGCGGGCAAAGCCGTTCATGCGGGGATAGCGATACGTGATCGCGTGATAAATGCGATCGAAGTCAGCGTCGTAGCGCTGGGCCAGCATATAGAACTGGTTGGAAATCGAGAAATTGATGTAACGGTAGGAATTGGTAAACAGCTTGCCCAGTTCCGCTTCGACGGTGGAGAGTTCGATAATCTCCTGTCCGAAATCAGAAAAGAAGTCGGCCGCGCGCTGGCAGGCCTGTTCGGTACAGCCGCTGACCAGCTGGGGGAGTTGTGTGAGTTCGAGCAGTGCCCGTCCCTGGGCGATGCGTTCAGGGCAATAGGAGACATCGATCTGCAGGTTGCGTTCGGCGATGAGGCGTCCCAGTCGTTCGGTAACCCCGGGAAAGACGGTGCTGCGAATGATGAGTAACTGCCCGGGCCGGGTGTGCTGGAAGACCTCTTCCATGACCTGGTCGAAGGCTCTGAGGCTGGGATCGAGATATTCATCGACTGGCGTGCCGATGGTGACGATGATGACGTCCTGTGTGGAGAGGTCGGCAAAATCGGTAGAACAATGCAGACGACCGGTTTCCAGGGCCCGGGGCAGAAGCTGGTCGGCATTGATTTCGGAAAATGGCATCTGGCCGGCGCGAATGATGTCGAGTTGTGACTGATTGAGGTCCACGAGGGTGACGGTGTGTCCGCAGTCGCAGAGGGCCAGTCCAAAAGGAAGCCCCACATGGCCAGCCCCGCCGATGATGGCGACGTTCAGAGGATGTTGCACCTGTGTGGTCTCAGCTTGTGCTGCTTGCTCGTTCAACCGGTGACTCCTGTGCTGGTGGTTATGGTTCCGATTTGTCACTGGACAGTTTCAGGTCCTGTACCGGGCTATCCTCGGGCACATAGACCTCTACGAAACAGCTGAAGGGATCAGCTGGATCGCCATAGGCTTTCACGAGCCGCCCGTTGAACTCTTTGCTCAACCCCCTGTCCCGCATGTCATGGCTGACGATGAGGTAATCATAGGGAAACGGCCGCGCATCAAAGGCGAATTCGCGGTTGTCTCCGAGCAGCGTCTGTCGACCGGCGGCTGCAAAGTTGAAGACATACGCGCGATCGACCGTGTACCGGGCGTCTGCAGGTAAATCCTGGATGATCCGACTGATCAATCGAGGAGCATTGTAATTCACATTCGACCAGTTCGCAATGTGGGCGCGCCAGGTGCGAATTCCCGAACCGGGCAGCATCGCCACAGCAAAACAGGCGGCGCCGGCGAGAACGAAGAGGCGCCAGACAACGCCGCGGTTCCAGAGCTGTGTGGCAAGTCGGCTCAGTCCCCAACCCAGGCAGAGAAAGAGGAGCGCGCCGGGGTAGCACCAGTAGCCTTTAGTCGGGTGATGTCCCTGACAGGCGATGAGCAGGTAAATCGAAGACCAGACGAGCAGTAGCAGAATACGCTGCCGGCGGTCTTGGGAGCGCCAGGCCAGTCCGGTGCCGATGGCCAGTCCTGCGGTCATCAGGGAGAGCTGAATCGTGCCGGCATGTTCGCGGAGCAGCTGGAACTGCGTTGCGAAGTAAGGCCAGGGAAACAGAATGCGGGAGATCAGTCCCGGTCCGGAGCGGTCGAGGACGTTCGTGAAAAACTGGTAGCGAAACGGTTCGGGATAAGCCAGGATCAGGGGCAGCCATAAGGCGAAGACCGCCAGGGCGCAACCAGTGATTACGGTGCCTCTCAACAGTCGTTGTTTCCAGGTTCCGTTTACCAGCAGTGCCCAGAGGCCGAGTTGAATGCAGTAGACGAGTGCAAAGGGATGCGTGAGCATGCCCAGTCCCAGCAGGACGCCGACGAGGCATAGGTCGCGATAACGTCGTGCGCCGTCATGCCAGCGGTACATCATCAGGAGTGCAATGAGTCCCCAGAGACAGCAGAGCATGTCGGGGCGGGAGATGACCGCGGGGAAATAGAGGAGCCGGGAGAGGCTGAAAAGTCCGGCAGCAATCAGCCCGGCCAGCGGATCTTTGAGGACACGGAGTGCGAGCAGGTAGATCAGAATCAGGGTACCGACACCGGCGGCGATCGAGACGAGACGGGCGGTGCTGTAAGTGGGAGGGAGTACCGCATAGAGAGGAGCGGAGACATAATAGTAGAGGGGCGGAAGTGCGAATAACGCTTCATCAGCCTGGTAGAAGGCGCTGCCAGTCTGTCGTTGAGGGGCATACGGGACGCGGGGGACGCCTGTTTGCCAGATCGTCCAGCCGGGAATGGCGAACCATTCTTCGTCCTGCCCCCCTGCCTCGCGGAGTATGAGTGGGACCCGCCAGATCAGAAACAGGATCACAATGGCGGCGAGTGCCCAGCGGTACCAGTTGCTGCTGTTCGGAGAGGTCAGATTGGGATCGGGGTCGGACAAGGTGTGTTATAGACTTTCGGTGACGGGGCGCTCGGGAGTCGTTTCACTATTCTCACCGACGATAAACGGTTTTCCAGCGCGGATCAAGTAGATTTCACGACTGCTGTATGAAATGGCAACGGCTTACTGCGGCAGGCACTCGAGCAGGCCGAGGACCGCCCAGGTGGTACCCCAGTAGACGGCGGTCTCTTCGATGTTCCCTTTTTTCTTAGCTTTGGTCCCTTTGACCGGCCAGGAGCCGTCTTTGCGCTGCGTTGAAATCAGAAACTGTTCTGCCCGGCGTACGGAGTCAGCCTGTATGTCGACACCGGCTTTGCGGAGGGCGTAGAGTGCCATGCCGGTGCCGAGGGCATCGCTGGGATCGTTGGTGAGCCAGCCCCAGCCGCCGTCGGCGTGTTGCAGGCTCTGCAACTGCTGGATGAACTGGTCGCGCTGCTGGTTTTGTTTCTGGCTGATCGCGAGCAGGAGCCGCGTGACGTACCATTCGGTGCTTTTCCCCGGCTTACTCTTTGCGAGATACTGCTGGGCCTGTTGAATGGTTTTCTGGTTTTCTGGATCGTCAGCTGCGGTGAGCAGAGCCAGCGTGAGCCACATGGTGCTGACGGCATCGGTTTCTGGTTGAGGGCGTTTCTGGAACGGGAGCTGGCCACCAGCTTTCCAGGAACCGTCGGGCTTCTGATCTTCGCGGAGCAGGCCGATCAGTTTTTTGCGGGTCTCCGGATCTATGTCAGAGGGAGCGGCGGCGAACAGGAGCTGGACGACCCCCTCTTTGTTGGTGGTGCCGGCGAGCTGACCTTTGTCGTTCTTGGTCAGCGCCTTGTCGTTGGCCCAGTCGGTCCATTCCTGCAGGCGATCGCTGACGGTGAACCCGTGTTGCTTCGCAGCCTGCAAACTCCAGAGCATGGTACCGACGCGATGGCAGGAGGCGCATTTCTTCTGCTCGATCCACCACAGGCCCTGTTTTTCGATGTAGGGAATACTGCGTTCTACGGTGGCCCGTACTTCGGCGGTACTCGGCTGGGCGTCGGAGACCGCGCCGGTCAAAGCGAGGAGGAGTGAGCTGAAGAGGAACATGGTGAGCGCCTTTGGTAATGAGACGGATCTGAGGAAATACCTTTCCTCGCTCTATTTTAGCAGGATGACTCTCGTTTTTCAGAGTGAAAAAAGAAAAACGTTCTGATTTGATTTCGCAATTGGTTCGTCTTGTACGGAACTTCTGTTCCCGTGAAGAATTGATGAATCATAGGAGGCGACTGGATCAACGTTTTCGGGACCGTTAGGATTTTCGCATCTGCAAACATGTTTCTGAAAGGGCTGAGCTAATGAAATTGATCCGGTTGTTGTCCGTCGTGCTGCTGGTTGTTGTTTATGTTTTCACGTCGGTGCGGGCGGGAGAAGAACAACAGCTGCCCCTGTTCCAGGCGCATGCGCATAATGATTATGAGCATGCGCGACCTCTGCACGATGCACTGAAGAACGGTTTCTGGTCTGTGGAGGCGGACATTTACCTGATTGATGGTGATTTGCTGGTGGCGCATGATCGGCGCGACGTTAAGCCGGAACGGACGCTGAGGAAACTCTACCTGGATCCGCTGCAGGCGTATTTCCGTAAGCAGTCTTTTCCAACGAAGGAGAGGACTCCCCCCTTCACTCTGCTGGTGGATATCAAAACGGATGGCGCAGCGGTTTACCCCGTGTTACGCCAGCAGCTGGAAGACTATGCCGAGCTGCTGTGTCGGGTGGAGGACGGGAAATCGATTCCGGGGGCGGTGCAGATTGTGATCTCGGGTGACCGGCCTAAAGAACTCATCGCCGTCGCCAACCCGCGGTATATGGGGATCGACGGGCGACTGAGCGATCTGGATTCCAAACAGCCGGCTGATTTGATGCCGCTGATCAGCGACCGCTGGACCTCGCATTTCAAGTATCGCGGTACAGGATCGATGTCTGAGGCGGAACGTACCAAACTGCAGATGATTGTGAAGCAGGCGCATACCGCGGGGCGGCGCGTGCGGTTCTGGGCGACGCCGGAGTCAGAAGCCGTCTGGCGGGAACTGGTGGCAGCGGACGTGGATCACATTAACACGGATCAGCTGAAACGGTTGAGTGTGTTTTTACGAGGGCAGCTCTGAGCTCTCTGCAGTCACTGGTCCGTCATAACCAGAATCGAACAGTTGGGGAGTTCCTGTTGCAGGGCATCGATGGCTTCCTGGCTGATTTGCGGGCAGTTGATGATGGTCAGACGCTCCAGATGAGAAAAGCGGGCCAGCAGGAAGAGCCCGTCGTCTGTAATGGGGGTGCCGGAGGCAATCACTGTCTCGACGTGGTCGAGCCCCTCCAGGGCCACAATATTTTCCAGCTCCGCGTCTCCTACCCCTTCTCCGAGGGATATATAGTTGACGGGCCCCGGAATAAATTCACCAGACACGCTTGCAAGACTGGCGCCGAGTTCGGTCACTCTCCGTGCCACTTCGAGATAGCCCAGACCGCGATAGATCTGAATTCCCAGCAGCAGTAAGAGGACAGCGGCGCCGGAGAAGAAAGCCACCTTCCCCTTCTTACCGTAGCGTTTCGAAACACGGAAGAGTTCCACTGAGATCCAGAGTACCAGCAGAATGATGACCCAGTCTTTCAACTGGAAGAGAAAGGCGACGAGAATGAGGGGGATGATGATGTGTCGGAAATGTCTGTTGAGCGCGTATGAAGTTTTCACCAGGTGGTTTTCCTGTTGGTTATTTCAGGTCAGTCACTTTACTCAAACTCGATATCCGTAATTACGGTTCCCGGGGGGAGGTCCTTGACCTGATCGTGGATTTGTCCATGCACACTGACATGGACGCCGACGTCGATCGGTTCGATGTTGTCAAGTTCATCTGCGCCACTGAGGACGAGTGGCGTCTGGTGGCCGTAGACCTGGCCCGGTTCCAGGGTGACGCCGGCTTCGCGGAGTTCGAGCACGCGGGAGGGAAAGAACAGATCGGTGACGAAATCGGGGTCCTGGAGCAGCGACTCAAATTCGGCGCGACCCTCGGCGACTGGAGTGATCTTGCCTTCGACCATGTCAGCAAAATAGACGGCGCCGGAATCTCCCTGGGCGAAGACATCTCCCATGGCGGTGACCAGCACGGGCTGCATCGGTTCGGGCATGGCCCAGGCCCAGTCACTTAAGAGGGTGTCGCAGTCGACCTGGTCCAGATTGATCGTCAAATCGTTTAATGTGAGAGACAAGAGAAACCTCGCGCTGAAATGAAACTAAACTGCAGAGTCAATAATTGTGTGAGAGCGTACCAGACATGAGCGGGCTGTCAAGCAGGGGCTGGCGCTTTATCTATAGGGGTTTTCGTGAGTGATCGTGTTTGAGGATACGCCGGAATGAGCAAAGAATTGCACAGGCAGGCAAAAACTTGCAGGTCGCGGATGAATCAGAAACCTCCTGAAATGATGGTTTAAATCAGGTGAACGATGTAACTACAGCTACAAATTCATGTTTGGTCTAATTCCGGGGAATCGACTTGAATTCGGGCTCAGAAAAACGAGCGCAACCATCATGATATCAGTGAATATGGTCATAAAAACGGGAGTCGAAACAGCCTCGGTACACCGATTAATAGGAAGTTTTCCTAGACAGGTCCTCAGGGGAAGTCCTTCTTTTTCAAAACCCGGTATGACGTTTGCTTTTAGTGTAATGACAACGCGGCCAGGAATATTCATTTTTCCTACACTTGAAAGGAAGGTGCTCGAATGAAAGGCCTTAGTTTAAAAGTATTGACGGTAGCTGCAGCGTTGGGACTGTGTCCTCTGCTGTTGTCTGCCCAGGTTCAAAGTGCTCCTCCTGATGCACAACATAATTCAGGAGACCAGATGCAGCTTGATCCGATCGTTCGTGCGGGAACCGCGCATCTCAATCTGGATGCAGCCACCCGGGCGAGATATCGCTATCATGACGGTCACTGGTGGTTTAAGACAGATCAGGGTGGCTGGCTGGTTGAAAACAATGGTCAGTGGGAAACGTTTTCTCCGATGACCTATATCAATCAGGAACAAACCGCTCAGAATCAAAACAGTAGTAATGCACAGGTCACTACAACTGACAACTATTACTACCCCACTCAGTACACGGGAACCAGTTATCATGGACCTTACAGTCACCATCACTTTGGTGGGATTCAGTTTGGTCACTGGGGAACGAGTTACCGTGGCTGGAAAGCCCACTAAGAGATTTCCCTCGAATGCCTGACCTGAGGGACCTGTGGCGCCGCGGGGTACTGTTCAAGGTCAACGGCATGAGAAACGGAACTTCTCACTGATTGAAGTAAGTAGCTCAGGTGAAACTTTTCATCACGAACTTCGATCAGTCATGTTAGTAAGGAGTGTGTTTAAGGCAGATCAGCAATCGTTTTGCTGATCTGCCTTTTTTGATGCGCAGAGGAAGCTGCGTCGATCAGGCTTTCTCGCTTTTGGCAAAATGAATCGTGATTTCATCCCGTCTGTGGTGCAGTTCTGCAAAATGCTGTGCCAGCAGCCAGGTACTGTGGCTGGTGACTTCAATCTGTGTGCCCGGTTCCGCTTCCAGTATCTGATCGGCGATGGAACGTCCCAACTGCTTAGGATGTGTGGGATCGTGCCAGTCCATGCGGCAGAGCAGGCATTGCTCGGCACCCGGATGCAGGGGAACACCACAATAGGGACAGGGAGCCGTCTCTTCAGCGACCAGCGGATGCGGTCCATCTGGATGCTGGGACCAGATTTTGGCCCATTTCAGATTGCAGCCGGTTTTTTCGCGCAGTGTTTTAAAGATTGTGAGCGTGTCGTTCTGCTTGAGCTCTGTCAGTTCCTCAGCTGAGATGTCTGCAAATTCCGGAATATAGAGACCGCAGCTGGGGCAGAAAGCCCCCCGCTCAGGTAACTGGTCTCCCAGAGCTTCGATTTCGGCGCGGGTATAGGGTTGGGGGGAAGTCATGTTTCTGTCCCTTTTCTGTCCCTCTCTCTAACGGAGCAGTTATGCGAGTGTGTTCAGCTCTACTTTAATCTGACACGTTGAGAAAGCGACACCTGCAGGGCGGGCTGGGTTCAAAGAAGAGAAGTACTTTTGAGGGGTGCTCCCGATGATGTCACCGACTGGCTGATTGCAGACCGGGGTGACAGCTGACCGTTCGCTGCAAAATGCTGCCGACCTGACATGGGGGCGAAAAGTCCGACAATCTGTCGCTTTTGAGGGAAATTCAGGCCTTTGCCTGGAGTTGGTATGCCTGTTGCGAATGGGTATCAGCGTGGCCAGGAATTACCACTTATACCATAAATTGAAAGGAAGGAATTCAAATGAAAGGCCTGAGTTTAAGAGTATTGACAGCAGCGGCGGCGCTGGGGATCAGTCCCCTGCTCCTGTCGGCACAGTTAGGGGGAGTCGCTCCCGATGCACAGCTCGATGCAGGGGCCAAAGCAGCCGGTAAAGCAGTTCAAGGAGCCGGTAATAAAGGCAAGGTGGGGGCTGATGCCAATGCAAAGGCAAGCGGTTCCGCCCGGACACCCGGTTTGAAGGCACCCGGGAAAGGTGTCGCACCGACGCCACCTGGAACCAAGTCAGCAGGTGAGGCGCTGGATGGTGCCAAGGCAGCCGGCCAAAGTCAGACCGATGCCAATTTGCAGAATAAAGCGAAGCTTCAGAAACCGGGCGGCGTGAATCTGCAGAACAAAGCCGGTTTGCAGAACAAGACCGATGCGAACCTGGGTGACAAGGCGCGTCTGCAGAATAAAACTGATGCGCAGATGCAGAACAAAATGAAGCAAATGCAGGGCAAGATGAAAATGAACATGCGGAACAAGATGAGTGCCGACGGCCCGCAACGTCATCAGACAAACCGTCCCAACATGGATGCCTCGGGAAAAATGCAGATGCAGGGGCAGGCTAATGCACAACTTGATCCGATGGTACGTGAGGGAACGGCACACCTGGATATTGATGATGCGACCCGGGCACGGTATCGCTACCACAATGGTCACTGGTGGTACCAGACCGAAAATGGTCAATGGTTGATCGATAATAACGGGACCTGGGAAGCATTTGATCCGGTAACGTACCGAAATCCCCGTCAGCAGATGGCTCCGCCTCAGACCTATCAGGATGATGGCAGTGCTAATTCCCAGTCCAATGCAGGCGGCAGTTATTACTATGACAATTCACCCGCCTACGGTGGTTATTATGACAATGGCGGCTACTCCAATGGCTACTATAACTCTCGCCCCTACTATAATAACTAGAGGTAGTTTCAAAACCCAAAACTACGTGAACAGTTTGGTATAGTATTTGTACGAGTACCTCCCTCGAAAGGAGGTCTCATTATGACCATGACCCGCGTGTCACGACCTGCCACAGGTCGCAACATTACCGGGTCCAGGACGGAACCAAAACCACAACTCTCGGACGAGCAATGGCTTCTGATCAAAGATCTGTTTCCAGAACCACCGGTAAACGCAGCCGGAGGGCGGCCCAGAGTGGCTGCCCGCGAGTGCCTCGAAGGAATCCTTTGGGTATTAAGGACCGGTGCCCGATGGAAAGATTTACCAACATTTTTACCATCTCCCAGCACCTGCTGGCGGCGTTTCAAGGAATGGACCGAAGACGGTGTCTTCCTGGAAGCGTGGCAGCGATTGCTCGAACACTTAGACCGCCGGAAGCTGGTTGTCTGGTCGGAAGCATTCGGGGATGGCACATTCTGCCCCGCAAAAAAAGGGGCGCCGATGTCGGAAAGACAAAACGGGGAAAGGGAACCAAGCTTATGCTGCTGGTCGACGGAAACGGGCTCCCTCTCGCTTTGGATCGTGCCAGTGCCTCTCCGGCAGAGGTGAAGCTGATTGAATCCCTGCTGGACCAGCGAGTTTTGCCACGCGACCCCGATCGCCTGATTTATGATCGTGCGGCCGACAGCGATCCCCTGCGCACAGAGCTGGCGGAACGGCAGATAGAGCTGATCTGTCCGCATCGCAAGAACCGTGTGAAACCAGCGACGCAAGACGGGCGTGCTCTGCGGCGATATCGACGCCGCTGGAAAGTCGAACGCACCATCAGCTGGCTGTTCAACTTTCGTCGTCTGGTAATACGATATGAACGATACAGTCATTTGTTTTTAGGATTCGCACAACTCGCGTGCGTGTTCACCTTACTTAATAAGTTATGAAACCACTTCTAGGGTCGTGGATACTATAGAAACGGGTTTAATGGGCGTGGTTACTACGGACGTGGCTACAACAATGGCTGGAACGGAAACTGGGGAACCGGTTACCGGGGCTGGTCGCGCAGTCAGCGTCAGGGAGCTGCCGTGGGGGCCCAGATCGGTGGTGCCCTGGGGGGACAGACCGGTGCCGCTATCGGAGCCGGAATTGGTGCTGATGTTGCAAACTAGTTGAAGAGCGCAACACAAGGAGGAATCTAACCGACTGACGTTGGTCGGTCGATGAAGGAGCATGTTCGAGGCAGATCAGCCATGGCCCTTAGCTGATCTGCCTTTTTTGCTGCGCTGAAGAAATCAGACGGCTGTCTGCAAGATCTTGCGGAGTCCCTGGGCCACCGTTTGAAATTCTGTCTTTTTGGGGACGTTTCTGGTATTATTCAGTGTTGGTACGCGGCTTGCTGTCTCTCTGCAGTGTTACCAGACGTTATCTCACAGACTCGCAAGATATATGGGAGGAATTCCAATGAAGGGCCTGAATTTAAGAGTCTTGACCGCAGCACTGGCGCTGGGGCTGAGCCCCCTGCTCCTGTCGGCGCAGTTACAGAGTGTTGAGAACGGTGGAGCATCAGAGGGGGCAGTCACTGCTGAGAAACCCGGCCAGGGAGCCAGTCAGAGCCGGAATGCTGACCCTGGAGACAACGGGAGTGTCGCAGCGGAAAAGCCTGAGGAGGCTGCTCCCCCGCCGAAATTGAAATCCACCCCGGGGCAGGCGAAGCCGGGGGCAGACCAAAACCCGGATGCTGCTGGAAAGATGCAGGGGCAGCCCAAAATCAAGATCGATCCCATTGTGCGGGAGGGGACCGCGCATCTGGATATCGATGAAACCACCCGCTCCAGGTACACCTACTTCAAGGGGCACTGGTGGTTCTACATGGGAAACGGGGAGTGGATGATCTCGAAAGACGGAAAATGGGAACCCGTCGACACCTCAAAGTACCGTAAGTCGAGTCGGAAAATGTCACAGTCGGGGACCTCACAGCGAGGTGGGCCCGCGCGGTCTAGATCAGGAAGCAGTAACTACTACAACTACGATGACTCGCCCGCCTTCGGTAACTACTACGGCACAGGCAGCTATTACAATGGTGGCTATACCCGCCCCTTCTACAACAACAACGGACGTGGTGACTATGGTCGTGGTTACTATGGGAATGGATTTTATGGTCGTGGTTACTACGGCCGTGGTTATTACGGCAACGGTTATTATGGGCGTGGTCTGTATAACGGCTCGAGTAATGGCCGCTGGGGAACCGGTTCCCGTGGTACATCAGGAGGTCTGGGACTGGGGACGTCCGGTGGTGCCCCCATCGGCCTGGGGCCTTAGCTGAATGGCCCATTATTCGTTCGTTTGGAGAGAAATCTCTGCAAGGAAAGGCCCTGTTAATGCCAGGTTGGTTAAAAAACTTGCGTTTTGATTCCGAATTGGTATTGTGAATAGAACCTTCCCTGCATTGCCAGGATTATCTATTTGCTCTGGGGTTGAAAGGACGAATGAAAATGAAACCACTTTTTTTGAACGTATTAACCGTAACGGCAGTGTTAGGTGTATGCCCTCTGCTGCTGCAGGCTGCGGATCAGGCCGGTTCTTCCGCTGCAAAACTCGATCCGATTGTGAAACAGGGAACCGCGCATCTGGACATTGATGATGCGACGCGGGCACGGTATCGCTATAACGGTCAGTGGATGTACCAGACCGAAGAGGGGCAATGGCTGGTCCATCAGGACGGGAAATGGAAACCCGCTGATCCGACGACCTACACAGTTCCGGGGCTGCCACTGGCTGGCGGAAATCCGCTGGGGCCTTATTTCGATCAGTTTATTCCTGACTATGCCTACTGGGGGGAAGTCCGTCCGATCGGCAAAGCTTATTACGACCAGTTCATTCCCGCCAATGGCAGTGGGGGATACAACGGTCCGATTGGCACTGCCTATTTTGATCAATTCATTCCCTCTAATGGCAGCGGGGGGTATCACGGTCCGACTGGGACTGCTTATTACGATCAGTATATTCCCGACTAGGGTGCCAGGTCGTGTTACTCACGGCTGTTAAGATTTTGTGAAATCATGTGGCCCGAATACGATTTCTGGTTGCGATTTTGAGCCGATCGGTCAGAGTGGAAAGTGGTCCTGAATCGTATCAGGGAGATCACAGGCAGCAGACTTCACCAGAGGGTGTCCCTTGTCGGTAGAGCATGGCGGCTCCGGTTATCAATCCAGTAACCAGGAGTATGAACAGGTCTTTGAAGAGTTGGTCGTCATACGTGACAGACTGGTCTCGGAGGGAGTCTGCTCACAGCCCCTGCTGGCGCAGATTCATGCAGGATATCGCGACAGTGCCCGCAACCTGCTGCATTATCTCGCGCTCCGGCATCGCGACTTGCGTCCCCTGCAGATACGACTGGCAGCCCTGGGGCTCTCTTCCCTGGGCCGGGCGGAATCGCATGTGCTGGCGACCATCGATGCGGTGCTGGAAGTGCTGCAGCGGCTGACCGGAAATATGACCGAACTGGCCGAGCCGGATGGGCCAACCATTGATTTCAGCACGGGGGAACGGTTGCTCGTCGAACATACCGAAGCCCTGCTGGGGCCGGCTGCTCCGGGACGCGGGGTGCGAATCATGGTGACCATGCCCAGTGAGGCCGCCGACGATTACGAGCTGGTCTATCACCTGTTACAGCAGGGCATGGAATGCATGCGGATCAATTGTGCGCACGACGACGCGGAAGCCTGGTCGCGGATGATTGCCCATTTGAGGCGTGCTGAACTCGCGTTAGGGAAGAAATGCCGGGTGGTGATGGATCTGGGCGGACCGAAACTGCGGACCGGGCCCCTGGAAGCGGTGGCCTCTGTGGTTAAAATCCGTCCCCGCCGCGATGAGTATGGCCGGGTGATCGCCCCGGCGCGGATCTGGTTCTACCCGGCGGATCAACCGGTGGCCTCCCCTGCACCGGCAGATGCCTGTCTGCCGGTGGATGCGGGCTGGCTGAAGCGGCTGGCGGTAGGAGACAAGATCCGATTGATCGATGCGCGGCATTCACGACGCACTTTTCGCGTGGTGGATTGTGTGGACGAGGGCTGCTGGGCAGAGGCCGATAAAACGACGTACATTGTGCCCGGGACGACCTTGCGACAACGGAGTGAGACCGGAAAACGCAAACTGAGGACGACTAACGTTGTCTACGTCGCGCCCCGGGAAAACAGTCTGCTGCTGCATCCGGGGGATCAGTTGATCGTCACCCGGGATCAGCTGCCGGGCCGTCCCGAGGTGCGGGACAGCGGCGGGCAGGTGCTGACGCCGGCCCGGATCGGTTGTTCGATTCCGACCGTCTTTGATGATGTGCAGTCGGGCGAGTCGATCTGGTTCGATGACGGCAAAATCGGGGGCGTGGTCGAGAAGGTGGAATCGACACAGGTGCAGGTGCGGATCACTCAGACGCGCCTGCAGGGAGCGAAGCTGAGAGCCGATAAAGGGATTAATCTGCCCGAGAGTAAGCTCAGCCTGCCCGCTTTGACAGAGCAGGATCTGGAAGATCTGTCGTTTGTCGCAGCACATGCGGATGTCGTCGAGTTGTCGTTTGCGAATCGTGCCAGTGATGTGGAACAGCTGCAGGCGGAGCTGCAGCGGCTGGACGGGCGGCAGCCGGCGATCGTGTTGAAGATTGAGACGCGGCAGGGTTTTGAAAATCTGCCCGACATGCTGCTGACGGCGATGCGTTCTCCCTGTTGCGGGGTGATGATTGCCCGCGGTGACCTGGCAGTGGAGTGCGGCTTTGAACGGATGGCGGAAGTCCAGGAAGAAATTCTCTGGATCTGTGAAGCGGCGCACGTCCCCGTGATCTGGGCGACGCAGGTGCTGGAGACGCTGGCTAAAGAAGGCATGCCGTCCCGCGCGGAAATTACCGATGCGGCGATGGGCCACCGGGCGGAATGCGTGATGCTCAATAAGGGGCCGCATGTGTTACACGCGGTCAAGACGCTGGATAATATTTTAAGGCGAATGCAGGCGCATCAGGCGAAAAAACGATCGATGCTGCGTGAACTGCGCCTGTCGACTCATTCTGCAGCAATGAAAGCCGGGAATGGACATCAGGCAGACAACGGCAGCTGATCTTGAGACTGTCAAAGCGGTGCACCGGGAGGCATTCGGGCCCGAGGAAGGACCGGTGATCGTTTCGCTGCTGGACGAACTGCTGCCCGATCCGACGGCCGAGCCGATCCTCTCACTGCTGGTGGAAGACGGGCCGCGCGTGCTGGGGCATGTGCTGTTTACTAAGGTGGTGATCCAGGGGGCGGAGCCGGTGGCTGCACGGATTCTGGCTCCGCTGGCGGTGCTTCCCTCTGCTCAGAAACAGGGCGTGGGGCAACAACTAATCGAAACGGGATTGTCCCAGTTACGTGACGCGGGAGTCGAACTGGTGTTTGTGCTGGGCGATCCTGCCTATTACACACGGTTTGGTTTTCAGCCGGCGGGCGTCCAGGAGCTCATTGCGCCGCATCCCATTCCAGTGGAACACGCGGACGCGTGGATGGTGCAGGAACTCTGCCCGGGTGTACTGGGACGTGTTACGGGAGAGGTTGTCTGTTCTGAGGTGCTCAATCGGCGGGAATACTGGATCGGGTGAGGTGTCATTCTAACGATCCGGGGACGCAGTTCACTGCTGGTTGACAGTTACCTTGAGTCTGTTACGATTTGGTAAGACTGTTCTTACAGGAACAGGGCCCGTTGACGCTTTCAGATCAAAGGACTGCCGCATCATGATCAGCACCGCCGAAATCAGTTTCTATCCGCTGCAGGAAGAATACAAACCGCTTATCAAAGAATTCATCGCGAAGCTGCAGAGCTATTCCGGTCTCCGCGTGACCCCCGGTTCCACGTCGACTTACGCCGTCGGCGACTATGACCGACTGATGGAATGCATGACCGAGATCATGGCCTGGAGCCACGAAGAACAGGGCAAAGGCGTGTTCGTGGTGAAGTTTCTGCCGGGTTATGAGGCGAAATGAATCGGGATTAACGTTGGATATGAACTGTCAGCTCGGGAGCGCGCCATGATCACAAAATATGTGCTGGACGACCCGGATACGCTGATTCGTATCGGGTGGCTTCCGGGGTTCTGTCTGGATGATCTGACTTCGTGGAAAACTCAAATCACCACCTCGGGTGAACTGACGCAGGTGATTCGCTGGCATACTGAACCACTTTGGGCAGAATCAGACAATCCCTATTTCCGTAATCGCCCCAAGCGGGATGTGCGTTTTGCTCAGCTTACCGAAAAGCAGATGGAGCAGCTACGGAACACGATCGATGCTCTGGATCTGGAGGGACTGCGGCAGCTTCAGGAAAAGTATGGTAATTCGATTGATGATGCTGAAGAAGTGTCCCTTGAAATTCCATTTAGTCAGTTGGATCTGCGACTGCCCGTCTATTCGCTGGGCTGGGGTTTAGAGCGTGAGGAGGCAGACTGTAGAAAAAGGAGGGAGGCGTATCTGCAATCGATCATTCAGCTCGAAGAACTCGTCAATTCATTCGCTCCCTTTTCTGCGGAAAAGCATTTCCAGGAATTGCATGCGCAGCGGGAAAAAGATCACGCTGAGGATGAACGGCGTCGATTGAACCCCTCCTGGGCTGAAGTCGTGACCGATTACTTTCTGCGGGGCACGTTGTATCTGTGGATCACCATGATGATTTTCACCGTCTGCCTGATTCCCCTGGTCGGGTTTTATGAACTGGGGAAGACTGTCTGGTATTTGAGCCGGTATGAAAGTGAACCGGGTGAGGTGGTGGGCTGCCACTGGAAAGAGACAGAGCATTCCTCAGGATATGCGATTGTGGTCCAGACGAAAGCGGGAGTACACCTGACGGGCAGCTGGTACGGTAGAAGGGAAAACTGTCTGAAACAATTGGGTGACCGTATCGAAGTGCTGGTCGACCCACAGGACAGGCAGGTGGCCGTGTTGAACACATTTATTGACCGATGGTTGCCTGCGCTGACTTTACTGGGCCTGACGGGAATTGGTGTGTACTTTTATTTGAAGAGACGAATCCGTTGCCCGAAGAAATGAAAGATCGCCGCGAACTGATGCAGAAAATATCCATCCAGATCTCTGAGGGAATCACCATTTCTACGCAGTTATCTGAAACGGAGGTTGCACAGATTGAGGGAGTTGAACAGCAGGAGATGCAAAACGGGGGGTATGTCTGGTATCGTTTACCTGTTGTCGAGGTTGATGAGCACAGGATGATTTTCAGTCTCGCTTTTTATGAGGGGAAGCTTCGCGAATACAACATCGCTCTGGTGGAGTCAAAACAGAAGGACGGTAGCTGGAATGACTGGTCTGAATCTGAGGAACGCTTACGGGCCGAAGCTATAGCAGCATGGCTGCGTGACAAGGGATATGAAGCGAGAGTGTACCCATGGGGTGAGGTCTGGGTGGGATATGATCCTCAGACTGGGGCCGGATGTGCACATATTGGTTTTTTCTCTTTCCATCTGGATTAAGAACGGTGAATGACTGTGGAAGGTTGATGAAGAGTATGAATCGGCTGATCGTCAGTATTGATCCATCCCGGATGGAGAATCCAGATCTCGACATCCGCTATGACCTGTTCGATTACCTGGATGAGTTGTTTCCTGATATGCTGCAGGATGGAGGCTATGATTATGCAGGGCCCCAGCCTTTGCTGTTAATCTTTCTTGAAATCAGCCAGGAATCACCCCATCTGCAACTGGATTCATTGCTGGAAGCGATTCAATCTTATCAACGGTTTGGGGCGGACTTTAAAAATGTGATCCAGGTCTTTATCGATTCTGTGGACAGTGATCCGGTCTACTCTTATCCAGATTCTTGAAGAGATCGTTTTCGATTTAATTGAGGAATTACCTATTCTCGATGTGAGGCAGGCTCAGTGATATGACTGAAATGGAGAATGACGAGCAAACAAGGCCCAAACTCTGGTGGATACTGATGCCGCTGCGGTTTGTGACCGAAATTACTGTGGGACTTTACGATTTTATTCTAAGCCGGTATCTTGTCGCTGCAGTTCTGGTGGGAATCATCTGGGGACCACTCCACCTTGTCTGGGGGATCTCCACGGGTTTTTATAAATGGCCCACTCTGATCGTTGGGTTAATATTGACGGGTTTGTGGGAGGGATGTTCGATCTTCACGATCCGACATCGAGTGCCACGCTGGATGTTACTCAGGGAAGATTGAAGCGTCCTGCTGCCTGATCTATGATGACGGCTTCTGTTCAGATTAATTTCGGTCAAAGGATCCCCTGCTCTTATGGAAGCTGTTCCGGATGTTGTGCGGCATCTGATTCATTATGCGTGTCACCTGCTGGTTCCCTTTCTGATTGCGCGTCTGCTCTGGAAGGAACACTGGGTGCAGGCGGGGCTGATTATGCTGGCGACGATGCTGATCGACGTTGATCACCTGCTGGCCGATCCGATTTTTGATCCGCATCGCTGCAGCCTGGGGTTTCATCCACTGCATACCTGGTGGGCGGCGGCCGTGTATGCGGCGCTACTCTGTATTCCTTCCTGGCGCTGGCGGGCGGTGGCGGTGGGCTGTCTGTGGCATCTGGCGACAGATGGGATCGACTGTCTGCTGGGCGGGCATTGTCTGTTTTGTTGAGTCGGGTTGCGAATTGCGTTGACATTCACCGGGTTCGATTACTCAAGAACCTTAAGCATGGTGTTGCTTCGTCTGGCGTCGGGCGGTAAACCATAAGGATTGTTTATTCCTGCTGAAAACTAATCCTGCAAACCTGGTCTGCCATCATGATATTTTCCTGCCTGCGTCAATGGACTTTTCTGGCGATCTTAAGTCTGGTCGCCTTTTCCGGAACGAGTACTGGTGTGGCACAGCCTGAAACCGTGGAGGCGGATGTCTGCATTTACGGGGCGACTCCTTCGGGGATCCTGGCGGCGGTCACGGTGCAGCGCGAGGGACGGTCGGCGGTGATTGTGGAGCCGAGTCGCTGGGTGGGTGGCATTCTGGGGGCGGGGCTCAAGCCGATGCAGGACTGTCCCAACTATGCGGCGACCGGAGGGATGACACGGGGGCTGTTGAAAAGCCTGGGGCAGCCGAACTGGACCGAAGATCGAACGGAGAACCGCCGGGTGCTGGCGGAGATCAGTCCGAAAACGATTCGCGAAGACTTTCAGAAACTGCTCGCGAAGCACAAGATCAGGGTGATCTTCGATCATCGTATTGCCGGTTGTACGCCACAGGCGAGAGACAAAACCGCGATTCAGGCGGCTCTGTTCGATCGGGCCCCCTTCGACAAACTGGGGACGCCGGTTGTGGAACCCGAAGCCCGCGAGGCATTACGTGTTGTGGCGCAGATCTTTATTGATGCCAGTTACGAAGGGGATCTGCTGGCGAAAGCAGGCGTGTCCTATCGCGTCGGCCGGGAATCGTCGGAGGAGTTTGGCGAGGAATTCGCTGGTGTGCAGCCCCCGGTGGGGCTGACTCCCGTGGATCCGTTCCAGACGCCCGGCGATCCAGAGAGTGGTCTGTTACGCGGGGTGGAAAAAGATCATGGGAAGCCGCTGGGGGCGGCGGACGATTACACGCAGGCGTATAATTTTCGGTATTACACGACCAGCGATCCCGCACACAGGGCTCCGTTTGGTGTTCCTGAGGATTACCGGGCGGAAGACTTCGAACTGGTGGGCCGGTATGTAGAGTATCTGAAGCAGCAGCATCCCCGGGAGAAGGACTTGCGGCAGCGGCTGATCGGGATATTTCCGGGCTGGAAGAACTCGGGCGAGTGGAACTATCAGCGGAGTTCGCTGATTTCGATGTCGCCGGTGGGCATCAGCCGGTTTTATGCCGACGGTGATGTCGCTGCGCACGTGAAGATCTGGCAGGCACATAGAGACTATTTAAGTGGGCTACATCATTTCATGAGTACCGATGACCGCGTGCCTGAGTTTTATCGTCAGGAAGTGGCTGAACTCGGACTGGATCAACGCCCTCATCCTGAGACAGCCGGCTGGCCGCATCAGTTGTATGTGCGCGTGTCGCGACGCCTGGCGGGGCGTTATACGGTGACGGCGCACGATGTGTATAACAAGACAGAGATCGAGGATCCGATCTGCCTGGCGCAGTACGGGATCGACGTGTACCCGGTTCGGCGGATCTGGTTACAGCAGGAGGGACAGACCCTGGTCGGCCTGGAGGGCAAGATGTTTGTCGGCGGTTCCAAGGGGCCGACGAATCAGCCCTACCCGATTGCCTATCGGGCGATCACACCTCAGCAGGACGAATGCACAAACCTGCTGGTGCCGGTCTGTTTTTCAGCGACGCATCTGGGGTACGCCTCGGCGCGGATGGAGCCGGTGTTTATGATCTGCGGTGAGTCGGCAGGGATCGCGGCCTGCCAGGCTCTGGCGGAAAACTGTGCCGTGCAGGACATCGATGCGAAAGCCTATCGACGGGTCCTGGAGCGGGCCGGGCAGAAACTGGTGTGGGATCCCGCGACGGATCAACCCGATTCAGGGATGGGAAAATCAGGGGGCCGCTATACGATGCGGGGGCTGCTCCGGGAGTGCGATGCGGATGGGAACGGGACGGTCTCCCAGGCGGAATGGAATGAGAAGAAATCTCCCTATGAGTGGCTGTTCGGGTTCATTGATGTGAACAGCGACGGACAGATCGTCGCCAGCGAATACGAGGCGTTTCAGAGGTATAAAGCGCAGCACCCGGACTGGCAGAAACGGATTAAAACCGCAGGCCTGAAGTGAGTTCACGGGAGGCCTGCGGAGCGCGTTCCGTCTAGTTGTGGTCTGATTTCAGCAGGGTGTCGATGTCGGCGAGTTTCACGCGGAAGACTTCGGTCTGCAGCTTGTTGCGTGAGAAGGCGATGTAGAGGTAACCGTCGTGCTCGATGACGTGCGGGTATTGCAGACTGGCGATGCCGGCACTGAATTTCTTCTTTAGCGAGGCAAGCTCAACGGGGAGTTCGGCTGGAGAGGGGATCTCCAGCTTCGCCAGACGGGTGAAGGTTTTGTTGTCGGGGCTGACCGCCAGGTGGAGTTCGCGGCGGTTGACCTGGGGGTTCGCATTGAGGACGAGTACGCGGAAGCCGTGGCTGGTGCCCAGCGAAAACAGTTTGCTTTTGGCGTTGGGGAAGTTGGAGAGGAGCGGGGTGTCCCAGGTGCGGCCTTCGTCTTTGGAAGTCGAGAAGAAGAGCCGCTGCGATTTGCCGTTGTCGCGGAAGAGTGCATACAGGCTGTTATCGGGCAGGACCCAGAAGATCGGTTCGTCGGGACGGAAGCCAGAGACCTGTTTGACGCCCACTACGGGAAAGGACTGCCAGTCGTTGAGGGCTTTGACGCCGCCGATCAGTACGCTGACGTTGAACCGCGAATCGCGGCGGGTCAGAATCCAGTTGTTAGAGGGGAGCTTCTGCGGGGGGAAGTTGTTGATGGCATTGTCGTAGAGTTGGCCCTCATAGATCCACTTGTCCTGCTTTGGCTCCCAGCGGTAGGCGACCAGTTCCAGGTGTTTTTTGTCCGGGGGGCCGAAGGCGCCGTGTCCCTGGTATTTCGCTGCTAATGTCAGCAGTTGACCATCGCGGAGCCAGAGTCCGCGGGCGATGAAGGCGTGGGGCTTTTCGGGAGTGCCCGTGACCGATTTTGCTGGGCTCCAGTGGAGACCATCGACGCTGGTGACGTACTTGATTTCCTGGGTCGGTTCGTCTTCGATGCGGGGGCCGTCGCTCCAGATGCACCAGAACTTGCCATCATGATAGATCAGGTAGTTGTGCAGGTTCAGTCGCAGGTCGCGGAGGTCGATCTTATCTGATTTTCTCGGATAAGGCCCCAGGGCTGCCGGGTTGATGATGGCGTGTTCGCCTTTGAGTACCGGGAGACTTTGGTAATCGATGGCCGCGGGATCGGTGCCGGAACCGGGGAGGTTCAGAACGGTGACCGGTGAGTCTGATTTCTCTGCTGCGACGGCAGGAACGAGGGCCGCGGTGATCGATGCCAGAAGGGTGAGCGTATAAATCAGCTGTTTCATGACTGGGGTTCCCTGGTGGAAGCGTGGTTGATTTCAGGTTGATGTTGGAGGATCTGACCTTCGCTGGCCAGTTGCTGTTGCAGTTCGTGAATCGGAATGTTGCGGGGGGCACACTGTTGCGCAATCGCCAGATGGGCGGCGACGCCGGCGGCCTGCCCGAGGGCCATCCAGGTCGGTTCCATTCGAATCGACGAAAAGGCGACGTGCGTCGTCGAGGCGGCCACCGGGACGAGGAGTCCATCCATAGTCTGCGGCACCATGATCCGATAGGGGATCTCGTAGGGGCGGGTAATCTGGTCCAGCATGCCGAGATAGCCTTCGAGGACGATGGTGTTACCCGGTTGTCTGGGCTGACAGGGGAAGCTGTCGATGGGGAATTCGCCGATGGCGATGGTGTCGGCGAAGGTTTCGATTTCTGCCTGGTCAATCCCCTGCTCCGGCTGATGGGTGATGTGCCGTTCCGTGAGGGTGAATTCTCCCTGGAGGCGACGCCCCTCGCGGATGTAGAGCTGCCAGGGGAAATGCTGGTTATCGGTGAATTCGTCCTGTGGGAGATGATATTGTCGGGCGATCTGGCGATGTTGCATTGGAATCTGCGAGTCGTTTTGCAGGAACCAGAGCAGGCCGAGGGTGCGGTTGCGGATGCGGGTGGAGATAGCGGCGCGGGTGGCGGCGTCTCCGGTGATATAGCCGCGGTTCAGTTCCGGAAAAGGGAAGCCGAGCGGACGCGGGTTGATGTTGACGTCGGTTTTGTGGTTCGGGAGCGGCGTGACGCTGAGAGCGCGGACCAGCGTGTTAAAGTGAGCCGGTTCGTAGCCCCGGCCCGGTTTGAGCTGTAGCGGACCGGCCAGACGGCCAGCGGCCAGATCGTCGAAGTAGCCGAGGTAGTGGCGGCGGTCATAGTCGGGAGACGCTTCTGTTAAGGGTGCCGCGTTCGCGGGGGCAGTAGTCAGGCAGAGACGGTACGTGTAGGCGGGGAGTCGGTCGTCGCCTGCCCCGGTGCTGCCGGGGAGAAACTGTTGTCGCTGGTAGTCGAAGTAGATCTGACCGGCGTGGGGTTCGTCGAATTCGTCGCGGGATTCGCGTCCCAGTCGGAAGTCGGCACCTGCAGCGGCCAGGAGGTCGCCCTCATAGGTGGCGTCGAGGAAGACTTGCGCGTGGACGGTGATGCGTTCTCCCCTGGGACTGAGAATGTCGATTGCCGTCAATTGGTTTGCGCTGGTGGTCGCGGAGTCCAGGGTGTAACTGGTGAGGATGGTGATCTGCGGCTGTGCCTGGAGCATGTCGTGGAAGACGGTTTCGGCGACCGAGGGTTCGAAGTAATAGCCGTCCTGGCAGAGGGCGATGTCTGAGGAATCGGGAGCGTAGCAATCGAGGTAGTATTGGTGGATGCGCTGTGTGAATTCCTGAAACAGGCCGCCAATCAGGTAGCGGCGTTCGACGTCGCTTTTGCCCAGGCCGCTGGTGGACATGCCGCCGAGGTGGGCCTGGGGTTCGATTAACAGGACGCTGCGTCCAAGGCGGGCGGCAGCGATGGCCGCGGCGATCCCGCCGGGGGTGCCCCCGAGGATGGCGATGTCGGTCTGCAGAGTGCTGCTCATGACTGTTGCTCCTGCGTCCAGACGGTCAGGCCGGTGAGATCACGAGTGTTGGGGCTGCGGAAGAGACTGATCAGCAGCGCCAGCGAAATGAAGGCCAGATTGACGAACAGACCGACCCAGTAAGTATGAATCTGGAGGGACCAGGCTGCGGGGAGCCAGCCGCCGGTGCTCAGGCCGAGATAGAGGTTGACCAGGATCGCTCCGGCCAGGCCGATGACAGCGGCAGTGTTATCAACGCGGCGGGTGAAAAAGCCGAGCATGAACAGGCCAAGCAGACAGCCGCCAAAGACGGAGGCGATGATCCAACTGAGGTCGTTCATGCTTTCCTTTTCGACGGAGCTGAAGAAGACGGCGCTGCCGATCATGGCGGCTGAGGCCAGGACGGCGATCAGGCGGGCGAACCGCAGGTAGAAGCGGTCGTCCCTGCCCGGGGCCAGCCAGGGTTTGAGCAGGTCGACCGTGGTGACGGTGGCGATGGAGTTGATCGAGGAGTCGAGGCTGGACATGGCAGCCGCGAGGACTCCCGAAATGACGAGCCCGGCCAGACCCGCGGGGACCTGGGTGAGGATGAACCAGGGGAAGACTTCATCGGCCTGGAGGTTGGCGACTGCGGATTCCGGGAAGACGCGGTAGAAGACGAAGACGCAGGTGCCGACCAGGAAGAAGAAGGACCAGGTCAACACGGCGAGAACGGAATAGAGGGTGGTCGCTTTGCGGGCTTCGCGGAGGCTGCGGGCGGCGATGAATCGCTGGACGACGTTCTGGTCGCTGGAATAAATCGTCAGCCAGTTGAGCAGGCCCAGCAGGGAGACGGTCCAGAAGGTGCGTTCGGTCAGGTTGAAGTCAAATGAGCCGATGCCGAACTTGCCTTGGGCGGAACCGACTTCAAAGACCTGTGCGAGTCCGCCGGGCAGACGCAGGACGATAATCGTGAAACAGAGGATGCCCCCCAGCCAGAGGACGATGGTCTGAATAACGTCGGTCCAGATGACGGCTTCGATCCCGCCGGCAATGGTGTAGAAGGAGATGAAGATGCCGACGCCGATGATGACGAGACGGATATCCCAGCCGGTGAGCAGGCTGACCGGAATCGAAACCAGGAAGAGGACTTTCCCGAGGCGAATCAGTTGCAGGAGAATGAAACTGAGGGTGCCGTACAAACGGGGGACGGTGCCAAACCGGTCGCCCAGGTATTCGAAGGCACTGGTGGTGTTCCCCCGACGAAAAAAGGGAATGAAGACGATGATCGCCAGTACCGCGACAAAGGGTAAGGTGAGGTTAGAGATCAGCTGTCGCCAGTCGAGGGCGAAGGCGGCCGCTGGGAAGGCGAGGAATGTAACCGAGCTGATGGAGGTACCCAGCATGGAGAGGCCGATGGCCCAGCCGGGGAAATTTCGATCGCCGAGGAAGTAGTGTTCGGTCGACTGGTTGCGGCGGGAAAACCAGATTCCCATTCCCGCCATGAGCGTGAGGTAGACGAGGATCGCCGCCAGGTCGAGCGGGCGAAAGTGAACCGAATTGGCGAGGAGCACTGATAACATAATCGGCCATCCTACTGTTGACGGTGCCGCTGCGGAATAGGAGAATCGGTTATTTATTTGTCAAAAACGATCATGGGAAACTGTCGTGATGGGAGACTCATTTCAGTATATTGCCAGTAACCGGGTGCGGTTTCATCAGGAACTGCATCTGCGACCCCGGCGGATATCGCATTACCGGTTTCTGTATGTGGAAGCGGGGAGCGGCGAGTATCGGATCGCCGAGGAATCGTTTCAGGTCGCTGCTGGTTGGCTGGGCCTCCTGGCGCCCGGAGTGCGGGAGAACCGGTATTTCGGGCGGGAGCCGGTGTCGTATCTGTTCGTTGAATTTCAGTCGGCGAAGCGGCTGACCGAACAGCGTGCGGTCCCCTTCCCGGGCCAGGATCCCCAACGGTCGGCGCTGATCGGTTTGTTGAAAACGATCCAGGCGGAACAGGCGGATGAGGGAGGCTGTCTGCTGGCGGCGGCGGTACGGCTGATGTTTCCGGGAGCTGATCAGGGGGAACAGCGACGGCTGGATGATCGACTGCGGAAGGTGGTGCGGCTGATTGAGGCTGCCCCGGATCAGAATTATCGGATCAGCGCCCTGGCGGAGACCGCGGGGCTTTCGGAGCCGCACCTCAGGCGGTTATTTCGCGAGCAGATGGGCGAGAATCCCAAGCAGTTTCTGAGACGGACCCGCATGGAATTCGCCCGGCGGCTGATGCAACAGGAGGGCCTGCGTGTGGGAGAAGTCGCGCACCTGTTGGGGTTTGCGAGTGTCTTTCAGTTCTCAGCCCAGTATCGGCAGGTGCTGGGGCATCCGCCTTCGGCGGACCGGGGGACAGGGTGATTCAGACTCAGATTTGATTCGCCTCACCAGATTACTTTCGATAATTCGACGATCAGAATAAATGGACAGGTGTTGCATGGTGTGTCAGGTTTTGAAAGAATGGGGTTACATTTAGTTCATCACGCACCTGGCAATCAGAAGTAGTTGAGGGGAATCGTACATGATTGGATTTTTTAAACGGAAATCAAGGACACAACCTCCCTCTGCTGACGAGGCGATCGCTCGTGCTCAGCGTGGAGATAACAAGGGGGCGCTCAAGGAAGTAGATGCGCTCATTGCAGAAGCCCCTGGCGTGGCGATGAGTCATCGGTTTCGAGGAGAAACCCTGTTCGCGATGAACCGATACGACGAAGCCATTGAATCGTTTCTCACAGCGGAACGTCTTGGCGGGCCTGCTATGGAAGAGCTGTTCTTCTGGATCGCGCTGGCCCATGCCAATGCGGAGCGCCCGGATCGGGCTGTTGAGATTCTGCAAGAGTATATCGACTCACCGGCTGCCTCTCCTGATCTGTCCCAGAAGTGCAAAGCTGCGATCGCGCAAATACAAGGGACTCCGGGGTAGTGTCTTGCTGAATGACAGGTTGTGCCGAATCAATGAAATCGTAGAAACAACTAATATCGACGATTTCAGAATGGAATCATATTCAAGAGGCGAGCTTCTGATTACTGGAAGCTTTGATTTCGCGTATTATCACGAAGTCGAAGTTGAGTTTCGAGAAGTCACCTATCTTTCATTGCCGGTTCTATTTTGGAATCCACACTTTCGTCTGGCCTCAGATGATGAAATCGAAGCGGTTCGAAAATCCATTGCCGTGGGTGACAGACATATGGTTTTTTGTATTGAAGCAGAGAGTGATGCCGGCTTTGAGAAAATTCCATCTTATGTGGTCGCTGAAAGTGTCGTGCTGCGAGAAGGGACCGTTTATTATTATGAACGGGAAAATCTGGAAGAGAATGAGCGGATTGCGGACTGGGTGATACGAAAATCCTGAAGGTGGTCTGCTGTTCTGTTCCGTGTTTCTGAAACTGGATAGACGCTGTCTGGTATTCACTGTCGGACAAGCCGACAGTGGCACCCCACGTCGGGTCTGAAACAGAGACTGGATGCCGAAAACCTGCATTGATTTGCACCTGTGCAATCTCAAATTGCGAACCGTCTGATTTCGATTAAAATGGAATGAGGAACATAGAGCCGATCGGAATCGACGATGGAAGAAAATCTGGAAGCAGATATTGAAGCATTGACCCGGATGATTGATGCTCCTGGCCTCTCTGATGTGGAGTTGGCACAGGCGCTGATCAGTCGCGGTGTGCTCTATTCTCAATTTTCCCGATGGGAACCGGCGATCGCGGATTATTCACGAGTGCTGGAGGATCTGGGCGGTGCAACGCAAGAGTTGAAGGATCGTGCGCTGTTTCAACGTGCGCAGGCTTATGAAAAGACTCACGAGTATGTGAAGGCTGTGACAGATCGGATTCAGCGGAACGGGCATTCGAATCCCGACCTGGAACTGAAGATTGCCGCCTGTACTCAGGTGATTCAGCATCCGGATTCCAAAGTGACAGAGATTGCACAGGCATTACTGGATCGCAGTCGACTTTATATGAATCCGGAATATAGAAAGGATTCGATTCACCATTCGTCGAACTGGATACTGGCATTTGACGATCTGAAACGTGTGATTAACGAACTGGCGGATGTGCCGGAATCGTTCGTGGTTGAGGCATTGTTTCAGCGTTGTGAATTTACAGCAGGTTTGGTTTTTTTCAATACTCACGAATGCCTGATCGAAGATTACAGCATCATCATCGAAAAATGTCCGCAGGCGACCGATGCGCAGCTTTATGAAGCGTACCTGAACCGGGCGAGATGCTACGGCGTCGGACGGCAGTACGAACTGGCGATCGATGATCTTACAAAGGTGATGCAACGACTGTCTGAACTGTCCGCGTCTCAGAAATATAATATCTTGAGTGCGCGGAGTTACTGGTATTTCGCGATGGGGAAGCCTGAAGAGGCTGTCACTGATTGTAATACGATTCTCACACAGCTGTCTGGCTTATCAGGCAATGAGATTGCCAGCACGATTCTGGAACGGGGGAAGATTTCTCTGTCAACCGGGCAGTCGGAGACAGCGATCGCAGACTTTAATCGTGCCGTGGAAATGCAGGCTGAATCGGCGGAAGGGCTGAATCAGGCTCTGCTGACGCGGGGAGATGCTTATGCAGCGCTACAGTGTCCCAATCTGGCACGCGATGATTACCAGAGGATCATTGCACTGCAGGATGAGGCAGGGAGCAGGGAAGCGAATCACAGGCTGGATTTTCTTTACCGGGAATTTGGATACCCCTTTGAGTGGGATGGCAGACAGATCGAACATGATTAAGAATATTCGTGAATGTATCCTCATACTGGTCTTTATCCTGCTCTTACCGATTCTTGTGCCTTATTTCCTGTTAACCTTTAAACGCCGGTTGCGAGACGGGCAGTTTGGTGCGGTTGAATTCTTCCGCCGAGGCTGGAAGGTTCAGGAACGTG